>JAIVWI010000017.1:0-27061 GCA_048636595.1 Oceanospirillum sp.
TATTTCTGACTTAGCCAGCAATGTTGTTGAGCTATTTGTTGTGCTTTTTGTTGGGGAGCCCTTTCGAAGCAAGAGGTCTTCTTCCAGGACACGGCATAAACCCTTCCCTGGGGCCTCCTCTTGCAACATCCTGTAAGAGCGTCCTTGGGCGCGAACTGCGTTTGATTAACCAGGCGCAAGCTGTTCTTGAAACCTTCGGCCCCAAGGGACCTCTTACAGTTCAGCCCCAAGGGACCTCTTACAATGGGTCTTCGTCCGGGGCGTTGCTCGTGATGTGTACATCGCGCTGCGGGAAGGGGATGACGATGCCTTCTTGCCGGAAACGCCGGTCGATCTCCATCAAAAGGTCATGTCTCACCCGCCCCCGCATTTCCGGATGACTGATCCAGCCCAGTAGTTCGAAATCAAGTGAACTGGTACCGAATGCCCTCATCCTCACCCGCGGCGCGGGACTGGCGACAATACCGGGGCAATCCAGGGCTATCTGCTCGAGAATACCAACGACCTGTTCGGTATTGCTACCGTATGCCACGCCAATAGGTACCCGGATACGGTGCTTGATCCACGGTCCGCCGCTTTCATTGGTAATCTTGGCGTTGCCGATCACCGCGTTGGGTATGGATACTTCCACGTCATCACGGGTCAGCAACCGGGTCGACCGGATGCCCAGGTTGGTGACGATGCCCCGCTCCCCGGTATCGAGAACAATGTAGTCCCCGATTTTGTACGGCGCATCAGCCACGATGGAAACGCCTGAAATCAGGTTGGCCAGCGTATCTTTTGCGGCAAAACCCACGGCAATACCAATCACGCCGGCTGATGCGAGCCAGGCAGTGCCGTCGATTCCCCAGATTGCCATGAAGATGTAGGCAAACACACCCAGCATGAACAGTTTGAGGCCCATCTCGATCAACGGCACAGTGCGGGGCTGAAATACCTGGAAACGATCCGGTTGCGCGCTCAACGCTTTGAGCGCCATGTGAGTGGCCTTGAACCAGGCCCTGCCCCAGAAAAACAGCAGCAGTGAAACCAGTATGCGAATCGAAACCTGGTTGAAAGCTGAAGGGGCGTCGGGAATCAGCACGACCAGGATCAGCGACAGTGTCACCGTTGTCTGCAAGACTGGCGCCAACAGCAGATGAATCAGCCGGTCATCAAAGTCAGTCTTTGTCTTTGCCGCAAGGCGTTGCACGCTTTTTGTGATCAGCCATTGCAATGCCTTTCCGAGCAGGTAACCCAGAACGATGATAAGCAGCCCAAGAGCCAGGGGGTACTGTTGAAATAACTCAAACGCAGGCTGAAGAAATTCAGGTACGTAATCCCCTATTCTGACGTCAAGCGTCAGGGCTTCGGGTACATGTGCGGCAGATTCCGTTGTTTCCGCCGCGGCGGGGACTTCAGCTGGTTGATCCATATTTTCAGTGATCGAAATTTACTAAAGGTTCATGTTAACGTCGAATGCCCGGCGGAACCAAACCCGATTACCGCAATACCGTGTTTATCCGACTTTGCGGATACCAACCGCGTCCCTGATCCGGGCGAGGAAAGGCGTGGCGTAGGCGCGGGCTTTTTCCGCTCCCTCGATCAGTATCTCCTCAATACGCGCCGGTTCCGCAACCAGCGCCTCGTAACGTTCGCGACCCTGGGTCAGTTCCTTGTTAATCAACTCGAAAGTCTGCTGCTTTGCTTCGCCCCAGGCGATGCCGTCCCGATATGCCTGGCGCATGGCTTCGCGCTGTGACTGCATGGCAAAAGCCGCGTAAATCTTGAACAGCGCCGAATCATCAGGATCCTTGCTTTCACCGGGCTCCAGGGAATTGGTCACAATTTTCATGATGGCCTTGCGCAGCTGTTTTTCCGGCAACCACAGTGGAATTGTGTTGTTGTAACTCTTGGACATCTTGCGTCCATCCTGCCCCGGCAGCACTGCAACGTGCTCATCTATAACTGCTGCCGGCAGCACAAAATGTTCGCCGTAATGATGGTTGAATCGCTGGGCTATGTCCCTGGCCATCTCCAGGTGCTGCACCTGGTCCTTGCCCACTGGAACATGGGAGGAATTGAACATCAGTATGTCAGCGGCCATCAGCACCGGGTAGCTGAACAGGCCCATGGTGACCGCAAAGTCCGGGTCTTCGCCCGTTTCCACGTTTTCCTGCACGACGGCTTTGTAAGCGTGGGACCTGTTCATCAGGCCCTTGGCGGTTGAACAGGTCAGTATCCAGGTCAGTTCCAGGATTTCCGGCACATCGGATTGGCGGTAAAAAACAGCTGTGTCCGTATCCAGGCCCAGGGCCAGCCAGGTAGCGGCAATTTCCAGGGTGGACTGGCGCATCCGGTCCGGATCCCTGTTCTTCACCAGGGCGTGGTAGTCGGCCAGGAAATAATAAGACTGTACGTCCACGTCATGGCTGGCGTCTATGCAGGGCTTGATTGCACCAACGTAATTGCCCAGGTGTGGAGTGCCCGTGGTCGTGATGCCGGTCAGAACGGTTCGCTTGCTCATAAAAAACTGGTCCGAAACTCAAATTGGATGCGACATTTTACGGGAAACCGGCGATCAATTCCGAGCAAATTAATCATGCACGGTGAAACAATCAGGAATTATCTGGCTACCTGCTCGATGTCGCCGGGACAATGATCCAGATCTTCCTTTTCCCGTTCAGCAGACCCCGACCCGCCAACGAGCCCCCGGATGCAAGCCAGCAGCTCGTGCGCACCATTTTTCAGCGTACGGCGCACCAGGAATCGCGGTGCGGGGAAGTCCGGTTGGAGCTGGACTTTGTATATGACAACCACCGCCTCCGGCATATTGATATATTCCCAGCTGGCCTGCATGAATTTCAGCGTGCCTTCGACGAGTTGAATGTCGGCCCGGGTATAAGGTACCCGATGTGTCCGGAAGGTGTAATCCTGCCTGGGCACGGGCCAGCCCCGGTTTATGACCTGGCGTGTTACAACGTCCTCGCCATCGTCTTCAAGCACTTCACAAACTTCCAGATCCGCCAGGAATATAAAAGCGTTTTCGCATGAATACACGGTCGCCCAGATATCCTTCACGGGCGCCCACATCATCAGGCTTGCTTTGACCGCACCCCCTTTTTCGTCAACTCGTGTGGCTTCAGTCACAATCTCTCCCAGACGCAAGCGGTTCATGGTTTCCAGATCCGGAAGAGGGGTTTCGCGCGCCTGTGAATTTAACGGTGCAAGATACAAGCACAGCATGGCAAGCCTGCCTATTGCGCGAGTATTTATCAACGACCCGGCGCCAATAAGCAGAATATGCAGTCCGGTGGCGTTATTCATTGGTTTTTTCAATTAAAAACCCTCACAGGATTGAATCAATCTATATAATGGAAGCATGAATCTCAGGGCGCTCCAGTATTTCGTAAAACTTTCCGACCTCAGGCACTTCAGTAAAGCAGCCGAAGCGTGTTTTGTCAGCCAGCCTACGCTAAGCACACAGATCAAGAAACTCGAAGATGAGCTGGGCGTGCAACTGGTCGAGCGTTCACCCAGGAAAATCATGCTGACGCCTGTGGGCGAAGAGATCGCGGAACGCGCCCGCCTTATCCTCAGTGACGTCGACCAGATTCGCGCCGTGGCCAGGCGCGCAGGAGATCCGGCTGACGGAAACCTGCGCCTGGGCCTGTTTCCAACACTGGCTCCCTATCTTCTCCCGCATGTCATTCCAACCATTCGCAAGCAATATCCCAACCTGAGATTACAACTGGCAGAGGAAAAGACCGAAGATATCCTCAAAATGTTGCAACAGGGTGAACTGGACGCCGCCCTGCTGGCTTTGCCCATCAATGACGATGGCCTGGACATGGAAATTCTTTTCGACGAGCCCTTCGTGCTGGCCATTCCGGGTGACCACCCGCTGCGAGCAAAAGACCAGATCACCCTTAAAGACCTCAACGGCAGCGAACTGCTGTTGCTGGAAGAAGGCCATTGTCTGCGGGAGCACGCCCTGGAGGTCTGTGCCCTGGCGGGCGCCCATGAGCGGGTGGATTTTCACGCTACCAGCATGGAAACCCTGCGCCAAATGGTGGCTGCGAACGTGGGTATTACCTTGATGCCCCTGCTGTCCGTAAAACCACCGATTGCACAAACCAGCAACCTGATCACCAAAAAATTTGCCAGCCCGGCGCCCAGTCGCACCATCGCGATGGTCTGGCGCAACAGCTCTGCACTATCAGATTTCCTGCGTGAACTGGCCGATTGTTTCAGAAATCTGCCACCCGGCCTGCTAAAACAGTAAGCGGTCCCTCGGGCCCAAACTGTAAGAGGCCCCCCTGGCCCCAAACTGTAAGAGGTCCCTTGGGGCCGAACTGTAAGAGGTCCCTTGGGGCCGAACTGTAAGAGGTCCCTTGGGGCCGAAATCTGCATAAGCCAGAATCGCCCGCAAGCACGCTCCCACAAATCTTGTCAGTACTCCAGCCCTTCCAGCAATTCCTGTCCGTCATCCGGTCCGTCCGGGATATTCTCAAACAGCGGTGTGGAAAGATAGCGCTCCCCGGTATCCGGCAACATGGCCAGGATGACTGAACCGGAATCGGCTTTCTCAGCCACCTTCACCGCCGCGGCAAACGTGCCACCTGAAGAAATACCGCAGAAAATACCTTCATTCAGCGCCAGCGCCTGCGAAGCTTCAATGGCCTCCTCGTCGGTCACGAGAATATTTTCATGCGCAAGGTCACGGTCCAGGACTTCCGGAATAAAATCAGGTGTCCAGCCCTGGATCTTGTGTGGCTGCCATTCATCGCCTTCGAGCAAGGCAGCAACCGCCGGCTCAGTGGAAATGATTTTTACGTCCGGCCGCGCCAGCCTGATCATTTGCCCGGCACCGGTAATCGTTCCGCCGGTGCCATAACCGCTGACATAGTAATCCAGTCTTCGATCAGCAAAATCACTGAGTATTTCAGGTCCGGTGGTATTGCGATGGAAGGCAGGGTTAGCCTCATTGTCGAACTGCTGTGTCATGAACCAGCCGTGTTTTGCGGCCAGGGCTTCGGCGACCCTGACCATGCCGGAGGCGCGCTCGGCCGGTGGCGTCAAAACCAGCGTTGTGCCCATGAAACGCATCAACCGGCGCCGTTCTACCGAGAATGATTCCGCCATTACGGACACGAAGGGGTAACCACGCACGGCGCATACCATGGCCAGCGCGATCCCCGTATTGCCCGAAGTGGCCTCGATAACCGTCTGGCCTGGCTTCAGGACGCCTCTTTTTTCCGCGTCCAGAATGATACCCAGGGCCAGCCGGTCCTTGACCGAACTCATCGGGTTGAAGGCTTCCACCTTGACGTAGATGTCGATGCCTTCCGGGGCCAGCTTCTGGATTTTTATTACCGGTGTATTTCCAATTGTCTCGAGAATATTACTGTAAATCATGTCGTATCCTTCTTAAGGCCTGTTAATATTTTTTCTGGATTAAGCGAGTGAGATTACTCCCCGGTGCAGTCATCTGTCCAATAATCTGTAGACCCGGAACACCACTGTTCACCTGGCACACCATGGCCTGAAGCAGAGATACTGTTACATGGTTCATCGCCAAATAAAGCCTTACCATCAACGCAGCATCACCAACGTGCCCAAAAGCAACCCAGCTATGCCCGCAGCATGTCAGTCAGCGCCACGCCACGGGCAAGGGCCGGAGCGTTGCTGTTCCTGCCGGCGGCACGCTTGATGAAGGCTTCTTTCGCGGTCCAGCTACGCGAGACCAGCCCGAGCCCAAGCCTGCGCAGTGGCGCCAGGACTTCGGGCATGAACAGCCCCCGGATGCCATGAATTCCGCGGGCCATGACCTCGGCTTCGGAACGCCGCCAGCGTTCGAATTTTCGCAGCGTTTTTTCGCTGGAGATGTCTGCCTGGTGACTGCGCGCTTTAAGCAGCACTTCCGCCAGGCCTGCCGCATCGAGCAGCCCGAGGTTAACGCCCTGCCCCGCCAGGGGGTGGACTACGTGGGCGGCATCTCCGATCAGGACGGCGCGGGAGGCGGCATAACAGTGGCTGAGCCGCATGGTTAGCGGAAACGCAGCCCGCGGGCCGCAGGCGCGTATCGCACCGGGCCAGGCCTGGCTTTCTCCCGCAGCCGCCTGCTCCAATTCGGCGCAAAATGTATCGTCGTCCAGTTCCAGCAATCGCCGTGCTTCGGCTTCCGGGCGCGACCAGACAATGGAAGAAGTGCCGTCCTGCAGTGGAAGGAAGGCCAGTGGCCCACCTTCCATGAATCGCTGCCAGGCGATTCCCGGGTTGGGCTTGCTGGTCTCGATGACTGAAACGATCCCCTGCTGGCCATATTCCCAGTAGTCCTGGCCGATGCCCAGCATCTTGCGCACTTGCGAATTTGCACCATCAGCGCCAACCAGTAAACGGCATCGTATACTGCGGCCGCTACTCAGCCTGGCCACCGGCTCATCGTTATCATAGTCAAGTGTTTCGAGCTGATCGGGGCATATGATTTCCACGCCCCCCATGGCCTGCAGTGTTTGCCATAACGACCACTGTACGAGTTGGTTCTCGATGATCGTGCCCAGGCGCTCCAGCCCAAATTCAGGCGCATTGAAAGCGATCACCACCGACTCGTCCCGGTCTTCCACCCGCATCCGGCGGTAGGGGCAGTGACGCTGTTGCTCAATCTGCCGCCAGGCGCCCGCCTCGGTGAGAATAGCCTGTGCCCCGGGTGAAAAAGCGGAGACCCGCAGCCCGACCGCCCCGGTAGAATCAAAAAGCGGTGGTTCACGCGCTTCCAGGATAGCCACGGAAAAACCTGAACGGGCGAGCAGGCAGGCCGCGGCGGCGCCGACCATCCCGGCGCCAACAACTAATGCATCGAATTTTCTGTCAGCCGTCATGTTGCACCTTACCCGCATCTTGCACGAAGGATTCGCCCAGCGCCAACCTCGGAATGTTGCCCCTGAACCCCATGGCTTTAACCGCCAGTTGTCTGCGTAAAGGCGGCAGCAGAGCATGTGCAAACAAGCCGGCTGTCCGGACAGCCGCGGCGAGCGGTGAAGGATTCGCAAACATGCGCGCCAGGCCGTCGGACTGAGCGATCGTTCCTTGCTGGTCCGGCGCCCGCCATTCGCTGTAGCGCTTCAGCACCTCAATGCTCCCGATGTTCCGCTCATTGCCGGAAGAGATTTCGTCATACAGCACTTCGGCCAGCACGGCCGCATCACGCAGGCCAAGGTTGAAACCCTGTGCGCCGACGGGGTGAATTGCATGGGCGGCATTGCCCAGGATAACAACCCCCGGCCTGATGTCCTCACAGGCTCGAACCAGGCGGAGCGGGTAGCTGGAACGCCTGCCCAATTTGATAAAGTCACCCAGCATATCGCCAAAGCGATCCTGCGCCCCGCGCAGGAATTCATCTTCCGGCAAATCAAGCAATGCCGGTGCGTCGTCTGGATGCACGCACCAGATCAGGCCACAGCGGCCGGCGACATGCGGCATCACCGCAAAAGGGCCCGAAGGCGTAAAACACTCGAAAGCGCGGCCCTGGTGGGCCTGTTCCGGCGTGATATTGCAAATAACGGCCGTCTGTTGGTAATCGTGACGTTCGGTTTCGATTCCCAGGCTCTCCCGGATGAAGGAATGGGCGCCATCCGCACCCACGACCAGCCGGGCTTCGAGCTGTTCCTGCTCACCATCATTATCCAGCACAATGCGGGAAGCATCTTTGCCAGGCTCAAGGGATACGACCGATGCCGGACACAGGATATCCAGATTTTCCAGCTCAGGGAGAATTTCTGTCACTGCAACGCCGAACTCCCGCGCTTCCACGACGTGCCCGAACCGGTCCAGTCCCAACTCTCCAGGTGTCAGTACCACGTGGCCGGGGCGATCCAGTTCACGCACATGAATCTCGCGAATCGGCGTGGCATTGCCTTCCAGCAAAGGCCAGATACCCAGGCCCTTCAGTATCTGGCAGGAACTGGCACTGAGCGCCAGGGTACGGTCGTCGTAACTGGGTTGGGACGACGCCCGAAACGGCACGGCCTCAACCAGGGCAATTTTCAGGCCCAGGGGCGCCAGGGCACAAGCCAGGCTGGCTCCCACCAGCCCGCCACCGATAATAGCGACGTCATATTGGTTTGAAGTGCCGGATTTCATTGCGCCATCAATGCCTCGATGTCATCCGGCGTCCTGACCAGGTCGTCGGTGAGAATCAGCGGTTCATCCCGGGTGATGGCGATATTGTCTTCTATCCGGATTCCCACGCCCCTCCAGCATTTGCTGACACTGCTCTCTTGAGGATGAATGTAGATGCCGGGCTCCACCGTCATCACCATGCCCGGTTCCAGTTCCCGTGAGTGGCCATCAATCGTGTATTCGCCTACATCGTGAACATCCAGCCCCAGCCAGTGCCCGGTGTTATGCACGTAAAAGTGCTTGTAGCCTTTCGTTTCCAGCTCCTCTTCCAGGCTGTGTTCCAGGATACCGAGACTGATCATGCCTTCTGTCGCTACCCTGACCGCGGCATCGTGCATATCCTGCCACTGTTTACCCGCGTAAGCCTGCTCAAACGCGGCAGCCTGGGCCGCAAGCACGACCTCGTATAAATCACGTTGTTCTGGTGAGAACTTTCCATTAATGGGAAAAGTCCGCGTAATATCGGAAGCGTAACCGTCAAACTCGGCACCGGCGTCAATCAGCAGCATGTCGCCATCATTGAGCGGGTCCCTGTTTGCTATATAGTGCAGCACGCAGCCATTTGCGCCACCACCGACAATAGGCAAATACGAAGGTTCGCAGTGATGACGGGTGAAGGTATGCAACAGCTCAGCGTGGATATCCGCCTCATTCAAGCCCGGCGAACACAACTTCATCGCACACTCGTGGGCTTCGATGGCAACCTTCGCAGACCGGCGCATCGCGGAGAGTTCCTCCCTGCTTTTGTAAACGCGCATGTCATGCAGCATGTGGTCCAGGGCGTGTATTTCCTCGGGGGCATGGAAAGTCTTGCGGGCTTTGCCCCGAAACTCGTTCAGCCAGCCGATCAGGCGCTGGTCAAACATCGGCGCCCGGCCCAGGTCGTAATAGATTCGCTCCCGGTCGTGCAGCAGGTCGGGAAGCCGTTTCTCCACCTCGGAAAAATCAAAAGCCTGGTTCATACCGTACTCGGAAACAGCCGCATCCAGGCCGACCATGGCGCCATCCCACATTTCCCGCTCCGGGTCACGACTGCGGCAAAACAGCATGCACTGCCCTTCCTTTCCTTCCGGAATCATCACGAGCATTGCATCGTGCTCCCGGAACCCCGTCAGGTATAAAAAATCACTGTCCTGGCGATAGGGATAATACGCGTCGTTGTTCCGAATGCGGGCCGGCGCCGCCAGCAGAATGATGATGGAGTCCTCGCCGGCCATCCGCATCAGCTGTCGCCTGCGCCTGCTGTATTCTTTCTGTTTGATCATCGTGTATTGGGCCTGTCATTCAGTGAATCGGATCATCGGCGCCGGGGCCGCGAAAATCTTCGCGCATCATCAAGGTGACGACACGGACATATTCAACGATTTCGGTGAACGCGACCTCGTCTTCCTCGTTGTCCGGACCCTCACCTTCCGGCGCCGTGAGCTCTGCACGTGCAATTTGCTGAAGGTCGTCGATGGCTTCCCTGCCTTCCTCGGACAGTACCTCGAATTCGCCGCCACTGGCGAGTCCAGCGAGAAATCCGCTGCACCACTGGGCCAGCGCTATGGTCCGGTCTTCCAGCAATTCGTCATCATCAGGCAGCCAAAGCTCGAACCCCATGTCCTCATCTGTCAGCTGCTGAACCGTGCTTTCAAACGCCTCGGTCAGGGCGACCCCCAGGGCCGCGCCAGGGTTCACAAGCAGTTGCAGTTGCGCCAGGTAGTGCAGGAAATCGCTGGCCGTGCCTCCCGATTTCCGGCAAACCAGGCCGCATAACACACCATGGCACTCGGCCAGCCCGGCAGTGTCCAGATTGCCCTGGCCCAATTGGATGGTGCGCTCGAAATCAGGCAAAGCAGGTGCGGACATCAGCGTACTCCAAAAAGGGGAATATTATCACTCCATGCGCCCTTGCTACAGAATCAATTCCGCTTATTTCAGATTTCTGTTTGACGCTTTTGGCCCACCAAACTATAGTTGGGACCATGGATTCATTGGAACAAACAGGAAAAGACCTGGAGCGGCTCGAACAGCAGCTGAAACTTTTGCTGGATCAGACTCAAAAACTGCGCGAAGAAAACCGCTCATTGCAGAATCGCCAGGAGTCATTAGTGGCGGAGCGTGCCGGACTGGTTGCAAAGAACGAGGAAGCGCGTTCGAAAGTAGAAGCCATGATTCATCGGCTAAAGGCCCTGGAACAATAATAGTGCCTCAAGCACTCCATCAATATTAGCTTGTCGGAGTGCCAGGCACCCGAACCACAAATAAGCGGAACTACCGCACGGTACAGCCATGAGCCAATCATCTGAGCCTGTCTCTGTAACAATCCTGGAAAAAAAATACCAATTTGCCTGTGAACCGGATCAGCGCAACGATCTGATCGAGGCTGCGCGTCTACTCGACGAAACCATGACCGCAATCAAGGATGGCGGGCGGCTGATGTCACTGGAGCGAATTGCGCTGCAGGCTGCCCTGAACTTCAGCGCTCAAGTTGTGAAAATGCAGCAAAATGAACAATTCAGGGAAGAAAAGATCGACAGTAAAATTCGAATGCTTGCAGATCAACTCGATGATGCGCTGAAGGACTGAAAAGGATATACTCAGTATTGCCCTCTGTGGTGTTAGCCATCGGGACCGATAAATGCCTTGTCCCTATCTATTGACCTCGGGGTAGCCGATCTGAGTGTGGTGTGCATGTTCGCTTTCAGCGAAAAGCCTAAAGCCTCGTAAGCCGCTCCACCTGGACCACTTGGTTCAAGGTCACCGGCCCGTAGCGGCCCCATGGAGGGTTTTTCATTAAAAAATCCGCCTTACGAAATGAACTGCGGGCACGGCGAAAGCAGCTTAAAGCACCGGATCGACTTTCACTGGATGCGTCCATCAACCATTTCCTGGCAAAGTTCATTGCCGAACAACGCCCGGCCACGATTGCAGCTTTCTGGCCATTCGATGGAGAACCCAACCTGCTTCCAACGCTTAACGCTACAGATCAGCAGGGAACACAGATTGCGTTGCCCGTCATCCGGCAAAGCCCATCCGGCCCGTCGCTTATCTTCCGCCAATGGTCGGGGGCTACCGAAATGAAAAAGAGCCGTTTCGGAATCCCGGAGCCTGACCGAAGCCCTGAAATCCCCTTGTGCGATATTGACCTGTTATTGATGCCCCTGGTGGGCTGGGATGAATCAGGCAACCGGCTGGGTATGGGCGCCGGGTTCTACGACCGTGCACTTGCGCCATTACGCCAGTCTGATGTGCCCCTTCGGGCAGGCGTTGCCTACCAACTGCAAAAAGTGCCAGTCATGCCGGTTGATCCCTGGGATATCCGCCTGCACATGATACTGTCTGAAACCGGGTGGTTTACCTGCCCCACGAAATTACAAAACAGGAAACTCCATTAATGAACTACTGGCTGATTAAAAGTGAACCTGATGCATTCAGCATTGATGACCTGAAAAATTCACCGGGAAAAACGGATCACTGGGACGGCGTGCGGAATTACCAGGCAAGAAATTTCATGCGCGATGGCATGAGCAAGGGCGACCAGGTGTTTTTTTATCACTCAAACTGTAAAGAACCGGGCATTGTGGGCCTTGCCGAAATTGTGTCCGGCGCCTACCCCGATCACACCGCTTTCGATCCCAACGAAAAATATTTTGACCCGAAAAGCGATCCCGAAAACCCGCGCTGGCTGATGGTGGATGTCCGTTACAAGCGCAAGACAAAACGCCTGATTTCTCTGTCCGAGATCAAGCAACACCCGGAACAACTGGAAGGTTTTGCACTGATCCGCCGGGGAAACAGGTTATCCGTGATGCCGGTTTCCAAACAACACTGGGATTTCATCCTGTCACTGGAGTAACCCGCATATTGCACGAAGGCGGACGATCATATTACAAATCATGAACAAATTTAATAAATTACGGATCCTTCGTGTAATATGCGGGTAAAGCCATGATCTCAAGCGATCAACAACAATTGCAAAAACAACAAGTCGCCGAGGCAGCCCTGGCCTGGGTGCGTCCGGACAACGTACTCGGCGTGGGCACCGGCAGCACGGTGAACTGCTTTATCGACGCCCTGGCCGCCAGCGGCATTCGCATTGAGGCCGCCGTTTCCTCATCCGAGGCTACGACCCAACGGCTGCAATCGCACGGCATTCACGTTCGCGAACTGAACCTGGCCGGCACACTGGATGTTTACGTCGACGGTGCTGACGAATTCGACCCTTACCGGCGCCTGATCAAGGGCGGGGGCGGAGCACTGACCCGGGAAAAAATCGTCGCCGGGGCCAGCCGGAAATTTGTCTGTATCGTTGATGAGAGCAAAAAAGTCGGCGTGCTGGGGAAGTTCCCCTTACCCATCGAAGTCATACCGATGGCCCGCAGCTACATAGCCCGCCAATTGGTGGCCATGGGTGGCCAGCCTGAACTGCGCGAAGGCTTCACCACGGACAATGGCAACCTTATCCTGGATGTCCACAATATGGACCTGGTCGATCCCGTCGCCATCGAGAAAAAGATCAATAACCTGCCGGGTGTCGTCACCTGCGGCTTGTTTGCAATCAGGCCTGCGGACGTCGTGCTGATGGCCAGCCCGGAGGGTGTGCAAGAACTGTAAGGGCTTTTATGTAAGAGGTCCCTTGGGGCCGACAATTCCAGAGCCTTTCGGCCCCAAGGGACCTCTTACATAAACCTTTCGGCCCCAAGGGGCCTCCTACAGAAAAGCCCCGGCCGGAGCCGGGGCTGTTGCGATTCCTTTCGCTTATTTTTAGCCTTTTAGAAATTTGCTGTTAGCTGGAACCACAGTTTGACGGTATCGGGAGGGCCGGAGTTTTCTTTTCCATCAAACCATGCGGCTTTGAAAAGTACACCATAATTCTTGGCAATTTTGGTGGACAGCGCAGCATCAATTTCCTTACCGTAGCTGGCGCTGCCGGACTCAGCGTCGAAATCATGGTAAATCACATTCCATTTCCAACTGCCGAATACCTTGCCTTTCACACCAATCATCGCATCATTGAGGCCCGCCGCCGGAGTGGCCAGGAATTTATCCGCCCAGCCATTGAATGCGTGCAGGGTCGCCAGGGGTGTGCGGAACATCGCACCACCGCGTGTATCATCACCACCGAGTGACTCGTAAGCAATGTAAGGCGTCACGCCGCCAAAATTTACTGAAAAATCGAACCGCCAGTAATCTGCGGAATAATCGACGGGATTATTCGCCGTGTCATTCTGATGCGCATACTCCGCGGTATAACCCAGCGTGACAGAGCCCACTTCCCGCTTGCCGTTAAATCTCACGCCGTAGGTTGTGGTTGAGAAGGCCGCAAGGTCTTGATTGTCTATGTCGTAGTAATAGCCCGTCAGCTTACCGATATCTTTCCAGCTTTTTGCAAGGTTGGCAGTCCAGGTATCCTGGCTGTGGTCACCGGCGTTGACTTCATCACCGAAGATTCGGTTGGCATTGCCGATGTAGGCAAACTGCAGGTCGATTCCGCCCTTGTTCTTGAAGCGATAGGAAACTGCATCATAAGTCTGTTCATTTTGCCGCCAACCGACATTACCCACGAATCGGGCGTTGTCATAGATGATACGCTGACGGCCGGCACGGAAATCGTTACCTTCTGCGGGTTTCCAGGAAAGATAAGCCTGGTTCAAATCCGGGCCCGAAGGATCTGCAACCACCGGGTACTGGGTCCTGTCAGGTGTATTGCCGGCGCCGGCATTGAAATTGTTCGCACCCAGAGTTGTGACGAAGTCGTATTCGGCGAATACACCCCAGCCTTTCCAATCTGAAGTCTTGAAGTTCATTCGTGCTCTGATGGTTGAAGCCAGGGCATCTTTATCAAAATTATCCTGATCTACATGCTCGAGGCGGTAACGGAAAGCAAGACTTGCTTTGCCCTGGGTGAATACCTCGGTAAGTGTTTCTGCCGCCTGTACCTGGCCGGCTGCTGAAGCGAACAGGGCTGCGAGAATCCCTGCCGGTAACGCTGCCAGCTTGCGTTTGGTGCTCATGATTTACTCCTTTTTAGGCTGTTGATTCAGCCAGTTCTCTGAAGCAAGAAAGAAAGCGGGAGCCGGTTGCCCGGCTCCCTGTGGTCTATCAGTAAATATCGTGCATTGTGTTATAAGTGTTGAACTTGCCTGTTGGCGTAACCAGTTCAGGCCCCTTGATCACGTGCTTGAGCTTGCGGGTCTTGTCATCCACGATCACGATGGCGGATTCCTGTTCCTTGCCACTCCATACGGAGAACCAGACCTCGGTGCCATCCTTGTTGTATTCGGGCTGAACCACACGTTTTGGTCCTTCACCCAGCTCCGCCCATTCGGCGATCGGCAGGACTTCAAAGCCGGCTTCCAGATTGTTCACGTCGTAAACCGCTATGCTCTGGGAGATCGACGTGTCCGGATTCAATGGAGCGTCCACCCACAGGTTTGAAGAGTTTGGATGGGATTTCACGAACAGCGAACCACCACCCTGGCCTTCCAGCGTGCGAACGACCTTCCACGCGTGCTCAGGATGCCCTTCCGGGTCGGTACCCAGAAACGTGACGTTGGCGTTGCCCAGGGCACTGGTCACCCAGACCGGACCGTACTTGGGATCATTGAGATTGGCGCCACGGCCCGGATGGGGAATCTTGGTCACATCCGTCAAGGCCACCAGCTTGCGTTCTTTGGAATCGATCACCGCAATCTTGTTGGACTGATTGGCGGCCGTGAGGAAATAACGCTTGGTGCTGTCCCATCCACCGTCGTGCAGGTAGCGGGCCGCGCCAATCGTCGTCACGCTGAGGTTCTCGGGATCTTCATAGTTCACCAGCAGGATCTTGCCGGTCTCCTTCACGTTGACGATGAATTCCGGGTGCTCATGTGAAGCCACGATGGCTGCCACGCGCGGCTCGGGATGGTATTCCTGTGTATCGACTGTCATGCCGCGGGTGGACACGATCTTGATCGGCTCCAGGGTATCGGCATCCATGATCACGTATTGCGGCGGCCAGTAGGCGCCGGCAATTGCATACTTGTCCTCATAGCCCTTGTACTTGGAAGTTTCAACCGAACGCGCTTCCAGGCCGATTTTGATTTCAGCCACGACCTTCGGTGGATCCATCCACAGGTCGATCATATCGATCTTGGCGTCGCGCCCGATGGTGTACATGTAGCGTCCTGATGCGGATGGGCGTGAAATATGCACGGCGTAGCCGGTCGGGACGATGGAGACTATTTCCTTGCTATCGCCATCGATGATGGCCACTTGCCCGGCGTCACGCAGCGTGACCGTGAAGAAATTATCAATGTTGAGGTCATGCTGAGGCCTGGTTGGACGGTCTTCGGAAGCAACCATGACTTTCCAGCTTTCCATCATCTCCGGCAGGCCAAATTCCGGCGGCGCCGGTGGCTCGTGCTGCAGGTAACGGGCCATGATGTCAATCTGCTCGTCGGTCAGGTCGCCCGAGGTGCCCCAGTTGGGCATGCCGGCGGCGGAACCATAAGTAATCAGGGCTTTGAGGTAATCGGTGCCTTTCTCACGGGTAATGTCCGGTGTGAGCGGTTTGCCGGTGGCGCCTTTGCGCAGTACGCCATGGCAGCCCGCGCAGCGTTCAAAAAAGACCTGTGTGGCGATATCGAACTCGGCCTGGGTCATGTTCGGCCCTTCGGTGTCGATGTACATGGTGGCGCCTTCACCGGTAATAGCGCTCGGCGCACCCTTGTAGGCCATTTCTGCTGGGGCTGTAACCGGGTGATCGGCCGGGCCGGTCACCAGTTCACCGCCGCGAACGGCAGTTACTTCACCGGAACTGACCTCGCCGCCCGGGTTACCCCAGGAGTTCATGACGAAAGTGACTACGTCAGCCACTTCCTCGTCGCTGAGATAGGACAGGTTGGGCATAACGGCGTTGTAGTCCTTGCCATTGACGGTGACCGGTCCGCTGAGTCCATTGATTACGGCTTCAATGGCGGGCCCGGCGCCCGCGGCAAGATAGTCGGATTCAGCCAATGGAGGAAATGCACCCGCCAGGCCCTGGCCTTCGGCCTGGTGACAAGCAGCACAGACAGTCGAATACACTTTCCCGCCGTCCGCGATGCGTTCATCCAATGACTTGCTCGCTGCTTCGGCAGCGTGAACAGCCGTTGCGCTATCAACAGCTTTAGCTGGCGCAGCACTTTCTTCTTTTGCGCAGGCCGTCACTGATACTGCCAGCACGGTTGTTAATATCAGAATTCTGCTTACTTTCATGGTGAAACTCCGCTGGAAATAATAAAGGCATGTGTAATGAATCTTTACGCCCGCACAATGTACGCCAGAGACGGCCGCTGTTCATTGACTCATGTCAACCAAACAGGGCGATAAGCCGGGTCTTTGTCCTTGTAAATATTACGAATAATTAATATATGACTCAGAATGATAAACGAGCCGTGACTGAAAAACTCCGTCCCGGCCGGGATAACAGGGTAATCATCGGGTCACTGGAATCCATATTGGCGACGTCCAGCCAGCGCCAGTACTTCTTGTCCGTTGCGTTAAAAATACCGGCCCGAAGCTCTATCCTCTGGTTTGGTCTCCAGCCTGCAGTCAAGTCCACAATTGCCCATGATGGTGTCGCAAATCGCTCACCGTCTGTATCGTCAATGTCACTTTCGTCTTTCGCGCCGGTGAAGGTGCCGGTCGCCGCAAAGTCCCAACTGTCGCTGGCGGAAACCCAGGACAGGCCGATCACTGCCTGAGGCGGCGCAATGCTGTTCAGTGCTTGATCCGTGTCCCGGTTTTCACCTTTGGCCCAGTAGGCGGCCGCATTCAGCATCCAGCCCCGCAGGGACTCATTCCACTCACCCAGGTCCTGGTCAAAGCGGATGTCAAAACCATAAATCCGCGCCTGGTCTATGTTCCTGGATTGGAAGATCAGGTCACCGGTTTCAGGATCGCGGCCGATCAGGACCCTGGATTCGATAAAATCGTCGTAATCGCCAAGGAAGCCGGCCAGGCTGAAACGCGACCCTCCGGCCATGCGGCGCACACCCAACTCGAACCCGTTCGAAGTCTCGGACTTCAGATCCGGATTAGGAATCGCCCGGAAGCCGAATAATGGGATATCAAAGCCGATATTGGCATCGGCAAACGGCGGGGCGCGAAACCCACGCGAATATTGTCCGTAGAGTGTCCATGCATCACCAGCGTGATAAAGAACACCCAGACGCGGGGTTAATTGGTTTTCCCTGACCGACACAATTTCCGTGTCCGGATTATCCTCCAGCCAGATACTGTCCGGCCTGGGATCAAGCTTGTAGCGGTCCCAACGCAGCGCCGGGATGATTTCCCACCGGTCGCCGGACAGGGAAATCTCGTCTTGTATAAACAAACCGATATCACCGGTACGCGAAATGGGGAAATCACGAACAGGCATTTCCTCACCCAGGATAATGTTCGTACTTGAGCCATCGATCAGGCTGGTCTGCAGGCCGTCCCTCATTTCGGTGATGTCGGTACGCAGCAACTCAGCGCCCAGGCCTATATGGTGAGTAGTGGAACCCCACTGCTTTTCCCTGAACAGGTTCAACTCCACGCCTGAAAGATCCTGCTCATAAAAAAATCGCCGCTCCAGCTTCACCGGATTGACTGCGCTTGCCCGCTCTTCAAGGGTCAACTGATCCGTTTTATGCACGACGTTGAACACACGCACAACACCCTGCCGCCAACCGCCGTAACTGAACTGGTAATCCATCGACAGGCGCCGGCTCTTGTCCCGGTCATCACCCCGTAAATCCGTGGTATTACGGAAACGGCGGCCATAGCCAAGTTGTGAATTAATTTCACTTTGCACTTCACGTTCGGTTCGCTCAGCCGAAAACCTGAAGCGGTTGCCGGCAGACGTGTCGTAGGTATAGCGGAACATGTAGTCCGTGCTATCCCAGTCCTGCGGATCATTGGGAATGTCCGCCGGTGCGTGGTTGTCCAGTTCATGACCTTCGCGGTAAGTAGATGCGGCCAGAAATCCGTGCGCACCCTCCCCCCATGCCGCCACGCCGGATCCAACCCAGCTGTCATTAATACCCTGGTAACCTCCCCTCAGTCCCAGCCAGAACGATTTGTCACTGCCGGTAAGAAGATCCGAAGGATCCCAGGTTGAAATCGCCACCACGCCCCCGACAGCGTCGGAACCGTACATGACCGAGGCGGGGCCGTGCAGAACTTCAACCCGCTTGATCCGGTCCGGCTCCACCAGCGCCCGCCCGCCATTGGAAAACGCGCCGATTACAAATCCATCCCGCACAGGTATGCCGTCAATTTCAACGGCCACGCGGTTTCCGCCGATACCACGGATATTAATGGATGTCGCGCCGAATCGCGTGCCGGCAGTCTCCATCTCAAGGCCCGGCTCGTATTTCAGCATGCCGTCCACATCTTCGGCCATCCCCACGCGGATATCCGCTGCATCAATCACGGTCACCTGGGCTGCTATTTCGGATAGCGGCCTGGGCGACTTGCTTGCCACAACAACCAGCGGATCCAGCTCAAGCTGGTCTCCGCGCATGTCGTCAGACAAATTTTCACCCGTACCGGTCTGGCCCATCACGGGAAAAGACAGCATTACAGCAAATAGCAGGATGCTACCGGAGTGCATTTTCTTGTTCATCGGGAAATGCCTGTCAATGCTCATGGGGCGGACCAAATATTAGGTGCATTTTGATGCATCATTTATGACATGGGTCAAGCCTGACCCGAATCGCCTTTCAGACCTGAAGAATCGCAAATATTGGATTGCCTTGATATGAATCAATCAACAACCATTAGCCCGTTGTTAGATTAGATGCCGATCAGTGCATGAAATAATCTGTCGCCGAAATTTCGTATGCCCGGTGATTAAAAACAATCAGGCGGAAAGGAAACATGAAACTCACACGCTTCACCGATTACTCTTTACGCGTGTTGATGCACCTGGGTTTACAGGAAAACAGCCGGATAACCATCAGGGAAATTTCTGAATCCTACGGTATTTCACGTAACCACCTGATGAAAGTTGTCAGCTTGCTGACCCGCATGGGATATCTCGATGCGCGACGGGGCCCTGGTGGAGGAATCGCGCTGGCCAGGCCAGCCAGTGAAATCTGCCTGGCAGATGTCATCATCGACATGGAAGATGATCTCAATATGGTGGAGTGCTTCTGCGCAGACGGAGAATGTATCATTGCGCCGGTTTGTGAATTGAAAAGCGTACTCGACCAGGCGCTGACTGCCTATCTTGACACGCTCAGGGCTTACACCCTTACTGATTTGCTGATACGGAAAAAAAAGCTGGGCAGAATGCTGGGGATAGGCAACTAGGCCATCTGAGCTTCCAATTCAGCTAAAATACTCTCCTTATGAACTATGTGCTTTTAAAACAAGTACACGTGTTTTTTGCGCTTGCAAGTATCATCGGTTTTATACTTCGATGGAACTGGAAAATGGGTGGTTCGCGCCTGTCACAAATGAAGTTGACGAAAACTGCACCTCATGTCATTGATACCCTTTTTCTCACCACCGGGGTGGCGCTGGCCTTCACCATAAACCAGTATCCATTTACTACCGCCTGGCTGACCGCCAAGATCACGGGGCTTCTTGTTTACATAATGCTTGGAATGTTCGCCATGTCCGATAAAATCTCCAGGCCATGGCGGGTCACGGCATTCCTTGCGGCAATAAGCACCTACGCCTGGATTCTGACGGTGGCCCGGTTCAAATCCCCCTGGGGCTTTCTGGGGTAGCGTGTTTGAAACGCCTGGCGACAATTTTCCTCCTGTTGGTATGCGTGCTGCTTGGTGCTTACCTGGCTCTGCCGTTGTGGTTGCCGTCACTTGTTCGAGCGCAACTGGCAGAGGGGTGGCGGCTTGAATCCCTGGAGTTTGATTACCCGGTCAGTTTTATCCTGCATATAGATGCCATCGTGCTTAGCGGCAATCCGGACGGCATTGCGATTCGCGTCGCTGCCCGGGATCTGGATATCAATATCCACCAGTTATCACTCGATGCGACGAGCATGGATGTGGATATTGTCCTCACAAATCCACCTGGAGAGACAGGACGCTTTGCCCTTGATGACCTTGCGGTTCCAGTAATTTTCCAGCCGGGGAAACTACCCCGGGTCTCCATCGGTTCACTCCGTTTGAACCTGGAATCTGACGGGATTACCGGCAACTCCTGGCTATTTGAGGACTTGCAACTCGACAGAAACGAATTAACTGAAAGCCGGCTAAAAACCAGCCTGCCCCTACCTGACGCGGGTGGCCTGACCGGTCAGATTGAAATCCGGATGCTGCATGATTCATTAGAAGCACAATTGCAACTCCACCTTCCGGATCACAGCGAAGTCTTGCAAATTGATTTCCGGCAGTCGGGGGAAGCTGGAAATATTTCCAGCAAGATCATGGGGCAATGCAATCTGCAAGCCCTGCAACCCCTGCTGAAGACAGTCTTCCCTGGAGGGGGTTCACCACTGGGTCAGCTGAAGAGTATTCAGGGCCATCTCTCTTTTGAAGGGCATTTTGCGGGAAGCGATGAGCAGGTCCTGGATCGTGCGAGGATTACCGCACGGAAGGTCATGATCGACCTGGAAAATGAAAGCCTGGGCCTGGATTTTGAGGTGGAAGCACAACGGGAACAGGACTGGATTCAGATCAATTTCCTGAACGCCGGGACTTTCCATTTTGGCGCCAGAAACGAAATTATATCCAGGGTGTTGAGCGAACTGCTGTCTATCACCCAACAAAACGTCAAATCGGAAGACGTCAAATCACCCGAAGAAACAAATGAAACCCTGGAGTTGACCTTCGAAGCCCAGAGCAAAATCAAACTGCAAATCAATACCCATTTGGCAGGAGAGTTCAGAGGTGCTGCTTTGCTGGAGCTCTCCTCAACTCTGCTCGACCTGTCACTTGACCTGGCACAGGATGCGCAGTTTCGAATGGCTGAGCCTTTGACTCCACCGAGCCTGACCGGCTCGGGGACAGTCAATATCAAATTGGAATCCAGGCAGGCGTTAAGTTTTGAGACCACGGCCTCACCTTCCATGCCCCTGGGCGCCAGTCTGCAGGCATCGGGCTGGCTGGAACTGGATGGGCATACCGTTCAATTCACCCAATTAACTGGAGATCAGGCAACCGGGTTTCAGGCATTCACGCCCAGATTGATTGCTGGTTTTGAATCGGAGAGTCTGGATTTCCATGATCTCGAGTTTTCCGGAATAACAGAGTTTTCACTACCCGTCACGGGCAATGAGACTGCAGCTGAATTTCGCTACAGCGGCAGTGCACGAAGTAAGAGCGTCCGGATCTCGCAGTCAGAGCCAGGCCAGGCGCCTCGAACGCTGATTGAATCGGAAGCAATAAACCTGCAACTGGATTTCTCATTATCCGGGGAACAATTGCACACCAGTGGGTCGGGTACTGTGAACAACGGGCGGATGGATTCATTCTCCTTATCCGCCAGCCAGGTGGGCTTTGAATGGCGCAACGTCGATCCCCTGGCAGTAACCGGCGAATTTCGCACCCACACCCGGGGCCTGGTCTTCAGCCACGAGGAAGATACTTATCAAGGCGTGGACCTGGACGTAGCCTTTGCACTTTTATCCGATGCCCGCGTCGAGGGCCAGGGCGATCTTCTATTCGCCGGTGACATACGAACACCCATCCGTTTTAGTGGAGGGCTGGACTCGGGCGACTGGCTGATCGATATCCTGCCGTCGCAACTCAGCCTGCGCCAGGCGGTGACAGCGCTGGAAACCATAACAGGACCCATTCCGGGTCAGCTTGAGTTGGGCGGCGGAACCATCGACATCGAAGGCGGTGTCAGCATGGGCAATGCTGTCCAGGGAAATATGCAAGTCAGCGGCAAAGCATTGGGCTTTTCACTGGCTGAAAGTACCGTGGAGGGCGCCGACTTCAACATCAGCGGAAAATTGAACGAAACCCTGGCTGGAACAGGCTGGTTTTCGATTGACCGCATCGGACTCGCCGCAGGCCTGAATCTCGATAACACCCGGGTGTCGGTAGGATTGATGACGCCGGACACCATCGAACTGGATGATCTCCAGGCCGGGTTTTTCGGTGGCCGGTTGTTCGCAGATCAAATACGGCTTTCCCCCGAGGGACTGAGCGACACCCAGATCAATATGACGGGCATCGACCTTGGACAGGTGCTGGAATACATCGATGTAGGTGGTTTGCAGGGCACAGGAACACTCGAAATATCGCTGCCGGCCGGAAGCCGGGGTTCCAAGCTCTACGTACGGAACGGTGTATTCCGCGCAAACGGGCCGGGCATCCTGAGCTACTCCGGATCGATATCAGCCGCACCGGTTGAAAATATCGGGCTCTCCGCCCTGGAAAACTTTCATTACACTGAGCTCGACGGAACCATTGACTATCACAGCGATGGATCCTACCAGCTGATGGTTCACCTGGCGGGAAGTAATCCGGATCTCTACGACGGCTACCCGGTCGCGCTCAACCTGAATATAGGTGGTATGCTGCCGGAAGCTTTCGAAGTATTATTCCTGACAGGTGATTTTGACAAGGCTATCCTGAACAGGATCAAGCAGGAAAAATTGGATTAGCGCCAAAGTTCAGGCTACATTCAGCGAGTCGTCGTAAAGTATATGCAAGAATCAATCAATTTAGTCAGGTGATCATAATGAAATTACTGATATTGGGAATGATAAGCTGCTTGCTGTTTGCAGTAGCGTGCACGCCCACGGTCAAAGTGGAAGCGCCCGACAAACCGATCGAAATCAACATGAATATCAACATCAAGCATGAAATCCTGATCAAGGTCGAAAAAGAAGTCGAGGAAATGTTCGAGGAAGAAGATGAATTATTCTGATTTCTGCTCAGGCTGCAGCATCAACAAAATGGGTGAAAGACAATGATGAGAAAACTACAGAAACTGACCCGGCAACTGCCTGGTGCGCTACTGATTGGTCTGTTAAGCATTTCTGTCGCCGTGGCCGGTCCCCTGGACCAGCCCAAAGCGGACGGCTTGATTGGTGAGCAGGCGAACGGTTACCTTGGCCTCGTTTCCCAGAATGTGCCAGCGGATATCAAGGCCCTGGTCAGGGATGTGAACGCCAAGCGCAAAGCCCGCTACCAGTCTATTGCGCAAAAACAAAGTGTGGCCTTGTCCGAAGTTGAAAAAGTGGGCGGGACAACCGCAATAGACAGAACCTTGCGCGGCAACTACATCAAGGACAGCAGCGGCAGGTGGCGTAAGAAATAAGCTGGCCCGCATATTGCACGAGTTTCGCCGGGCTAAAAACAGCAGGCTTAAAGAAAAAGGGCGCACAAGGCGCCCTTTTCTTTCAATCTTTTCTGTCAGTGCTCATGGCACTGGCAAGATACCTCAGAGGCGGGTCCTTACAACACTGACCAATCCACCCATCAGCAACAGCAGTCCACCCAGAAGTGCAAACAGGGGAAGCTGTGTAGCGGTGGTCGGCAGGGCAACAGGCTCTGGCTCTGGCTCCGGCTCCGGTGCAGGAGGAGGAGGAGGAGGCGGTGCTGCTGCTACGACAGGGGCCGGTAAAGTGAAGTTATCTTCACCCTTGATGTAAACATTGAGTTCCTGGCGCGGCGCCAGGTCGGAAATTCTCACCTCTTTACCAGCAATCAAGGCTTCAAAACCTTCAGGGAACACGCGCTGGCTCGGGCTCCAGCTGCCATCAGGACGCTGGTACTGCACAACGGTGGAATTGACGCCCTGGCGTACAATTCTCGCGCGCAACTTGGCAAAGGTTCCGCCATTCCTGTCCACCACTTCGAGGCAGACATTAGCAATATTTGAGTTGAGTTCCAGCCGCTTTGCACTCCAGGTCAAATCTGCACAGGTGTAATTAGCGGCACTTGCGCTTAGCGTGAAGCCCATTCCGAACAGCAGGATGAGCGTTGGTATCAAAATCGTCTTTTTCATATTTCCCTCACTTAGTTTTTTGCCAAAAGATGTTCAGCCTCCGCTTTCACGATATACCGCTTCGGCGCATGCCCAACAAAGTAAAAAGGATAACAGGTTACCAGCGTAATGGTAGTTTTTTTCGTCGGCGCCAGCACGGATATATCGTCCGGATCCACTATATCAATGGATGTAACCTTGTATTTGACCACTCCTGTGTTTGTCATCAACTCCATGCTGTCGCCAACAACAATATCTTTCAATGGACGGAAAAATCCGTCGCGATGCCCGGCAATTCCCAGGTTTCCCCCGCCGCTAATCCGGGCCGTTCCCTTGATCCTGCCAACACCGCGGTTAAGATTCACCTCTTTCGTACCGTTGTAAACAGGAACCTGGATATTGAGCTTGTCAATCGTCAATATTGCCAGGGGCAATTCCTTGACTACCTTGAGGCTGTCCTCGTACTCTTTTATGCGCCTGGCATTCCATAATTCCTGGTCCGGGACACCCACCTGAAGAATTTTTGCTTCACCGTCTGGCACTTGCCGCGCAGGAGTCTGGACTGTTCCGGCCTCCAGAAAGGCCTGCACACCTTCCTCCCGCTGCTGCTCACTGGAAGCGCGGGCCTGGAAAAACACAGCCAGCAAGGCCACACCACTGATAAACAGCAGTGCTTCGAGCCAGCCGAGTTTGCGTTTCAAACTGGTGTTTTCCATTAGCGGCGTATATCTATACTCATAGCAGAAAGAGCATCATACCTTGTGATTGCAAGCCACGCCAATACCTTAAAATCAGCCAACCACCAGCTGTAAGAGGTCCCTTGGGGCCGACCTTCCCAGACCGGCCCCAAGGGACCTCTTACAATCGCCCGCAAGCGGACTCCTTTTTTACGCGGAGTCCGGAATGGACCAGTTCTGGGGCATGGGGCCCTGGTCCATAATGATTTCCCGGTGGCCGCTCCATGTGCTGCGAATGGCTTCAGGTGTGCCGATTCCCGCACCTCGCGGGTCTCCGCAAGGTCCGAACCAATGATTTTGTGGTGCTCCGGTCGTTCGGGCACGCATACCACAATAAGTTGTACCGTTCACGGTAGCTGCGAGGATACGGTTCTGGAATAGAATATCGGCACTCACGACGGCAGCCGTGAGATGGTGTGACATGCGTTCCAGAATCTCGAGCACCAGGGAAACATCATCATCACCATAAATTACGACCACCTGGAATGGGCCGAACAGTTCCGTCGTAACGAGTTCGAAATGATCCCCTGCCACTGCATTCAGCGGAACCTGGACCGCCGTAGCCTGGTATGCCCCATAGCAGTCCGGGATGTTATGGCCTTCCAGTGCCTGCCCGCCAAACAACAGGCTGGCGCCCGGTATGGCCATTACGGCATCGATATGTGACTGGATCTCCTGGTTGTTCCAACTGAGTACCGGTCCCAGCGACAGGTTGTCGAGCTTCCTGCGCTCAGCCAGGCTCTTCAGCCGGGGCAACAATGCTTCCGACCAGTTTTCATGCACAAAAAGGATGCTCTGTGCAGAACACTTCTGACCCGAAGCGTTATAGGCGTCCTCATCACACTGCCAGGCCACGTAGTCCAGCCAGCCGGGCTGGAAATCCGGGCCGATGACTTTCCAGTCGAAACCTGCGTCTTCAAGCCTGACGGCGCCATTCATGATTTTTGAGGTCTGTTCCGCGATGCCGGAGGAGCCGGTGAACTGCACCAGTCGCAGGTCTCCCCTGGCCTGCTCCATCAATTTCCCCATGACAGAACCCCGGCAATGGATCAAATCTACATCTGAGGGTGACAAGCCAGCATGAATCAACAGGCGAATGAACTGTTCGATAACAACACAGACGGTTGTAGCGGCCTTGATCAAAGGCTTGTTGCCCATGAACAGGGCGCCCATCAATTGCAGGGCAGGGATTTCAAGAGGAAAGTTAAACGGCGCAATAATGGCCACCGGGCCAAATGGCCAGCGATAACCACGGGATTCCTGACCGGGGTAATCACCGGGGTTGGAAAAACCACGCGCCAGGAAACGAACACCATCGCCGGCAAAGTTTTCCAGGAAAACCCGCGTAACGGTGACTTCCCCCTTGCACTGCTTCCAGGTTTTTGGCATTACCCGCTGGATGAGTTTCGTAAAATAGTCGCTGGTATCGGGGTCGGCCAGCAGCGCTGCTGCTTTTGCACAAACACGCCCGAGTTCCACGTAACGCTGCGGGTTTTTTTGTGGATTGTGCAGACCCGACTTGGGGCAGGTCCTGAGGCTCTTGATAAACGGATCAATGTCCGTTGTATCGGGGATCTTGAGGAAGGCGCCACCCGACATCGGGTCGGGAACTTTGGGCAGAAAATCGGTGCTGTCAATCCAGGAACCGGCAACAAGACTACGGGCTACACCCGGATCATCCGGCGTCATTCCATCAAATGGGTCAAGGGTGGCAAAAGTTGGAATTCGTGACATTTTTCTATCCTTTTTCGATTAAATCAATCCTCCCAATCCTGTTCCAACCAGCGCGCTGCCAGGAAAAACAGCACCGAAGCGATGATATAAAAACCGGTGCCGGCCAGGATGGAGTAACGCAGGGAATCATCGCCAAACTGTGCCTGCAGTGTATCGGAAAGCAGGCCGATAGCAAACGTGCCCAGGCCAATCCCGATCAGGTTATTGATGAACAGGAATATCGCTGATGCGCATTACATTTTTGATGGGTTATTTTTAAGCGAAAGTATACCGGAAGATATACGCACCACGGCCAAATGTGAGAGCGTCCTTGGGCGCGACCAGCCCATCGGCCGCAAGCGAGCATTGTGTGATGCTGGCGTATGCCCTGTTTCAGTAGCAGAGGCGAGCGTAACGAAGTACGTTTCGAGTATCAGGCCTTCGACCAAAGCGATGGAAGAAGGGGGCTGCTGGGTGTTACGGTAATAGGTGAGGCCGGCTGCATCTTCCAGCATATCGATATTTTCTGAAAAAAGGAGTTATTCAAA
>JAIVWI010000018.1:0-2905 GCA_048636595.1 Oceanospirillum sp.
CAGCGATAAGGTCGCAGCGCGTGCTCTTGCCTGAAGAAAGCGACTGAAGTCGCAACTACCAGTCCCGCCAAGCGGGGCGCTGGCGCTCTTGTTCGCAAGGAAGCGGTTACTGCGAAGAGCCAATAGCCTGCTCTGCCCGCTCCTTGGCGGCCCGGCGCTGAAAGATTTCACTTTGTATAACGTGATCTAACTCGCATATGCGCCGACGGCCAGGAAATGGCCCAATAATCCAAGAACAATCACCAGGCCCACCCAGTTATTGTTCAGGAAAGCCCTGAAGCAGGCGTCACGGTCCCGCTTCCGGACACTGAATAACTGCCGGGCGAAAAGAACCAGGGCAATGAAGACAGCCAGGTACCACGGCCAGGACAATCCCAGGAACAGTCCCAGGCAGCCCAGCAGGGTAATCATTAAACCCATCAGGATGCCGATGATCAGGATGTCGGAGCGCCCGAACAGTATGGCAGTCGATTTGACCCCCACAGCCATATCATCTTCACGGTCCACCATGGCGTACAGCGTGTCATAAATTACCGACCACAGGGTGTTGATTCCCAGCAGCCACCATGCAGCCCACGGCACTTCCAGGTTTTCCGCGGCAAACGCCATCGGGATGCCCCAGCCAAAAGCGATGCCAAGCACGACCTGTGGCAGGTGTGTGAACCGCTTGAAAAACGGATAGGTCAATGCCAGGGCCGCCCCGATAAAGGCCAGCTTGATGGTCAGGGCATTGGTCAGCAGGACCAGCAGAAACGCCAGGATCATCAGTGCAACAAAAGCACCGATGGCCTGGCTCAGGCCCAGTTCACCGGATGCGAGGGGTCTGCAGCGCGTACGTTCAACATGTGGATCGAAGTCGCGGTCCGCAATGTCGTTCATCACGCAACCCGCGGCCCGCATCAACACCACCCCGGCCGTAAAAATCAGGCTGTTCTTCAGCGACGGGTGGCCAGAACCCGCCAGCAACAGCGCCCACCAGGTCGGCCACAACAGGAGCAGGATGCCGATAGGCTTGTCAAAGCGCATCAGGCGCCAGTAAGCATTCCAGTTCCCTGTCATCATCAATTCAGTTCAATTCAAGTTCACGCTATTTTGACGGGTTCGGCCGGGAGCGCAAGCCCGAATCCGATACAATGCGCAATATGAAACTGATCGATATTGGCTGCAACCTTACCCACGATTCTTTCGACAAGGATCGTGAAGCAGTAATTGAGCGTGCACACGAGGCCGGGGTCGTACAGATGGTGATCACCGGTGCGAGCGAGGATGGCAGCAGGGCAGCGCTGGAACTGGCAAGCAAACACCCGGGTGAGTTATTTTCTACCGCCGGCGTGCATCCACACAGGGCCTCTGATTTTGATGACGACACCGAGCGGTTGTTGCGCGAACTGAGCCAGCAGCCGGGCGTGGTTGCGGTGGGTGAGACGGGCCTGGATTATTTTCGCGATTTTTCTCCACGAGACGTTCAGCGTGATGTTTTTCAAAAGCAGCTGCAGATCGGGGCCGATACCGGGCTGCCTTTATTCCTGCACTTGCGTGATGCACATGGAGATTTCCATGCGATCCTCAAAGAATTCCGCGACCGGCTGAGTCATGTGGTCGTGCATTGTTTTACCGGCAACCGGGAAGAACTGCACGGCTATCTCGACCTGGATTGCCATATCGGGATTACCGGCTGGATCTGCGACGAACGGCGTGGCTCACACATGAAAGAGTTCCTCAAGGACATCCCGGCCAATCGCCTGATGGTGGAAACCGATGCCCCTTACCTCAAACCCAGGAACCTGAAACCGCGGGTAAAAACTCACCGTAATGAGCCCCGCTGGCTACCCTGGATCGTGGGTACACTGGCGGCAACGCGGGAAGAACATCCCGGAACTGTTGCAGAGCAAACAACTGCAAACGCACGGGCCTTTTTCAACCTGCCCGTTATCCTGTAAGAGCGTCCTTGGGCGCGACTGTAAGAGGTCCCTTGGGGCCGAAAAGCTCTGGAAAAATCGCCCGCAAGCGGGCTCTTACAGTAGAAGTCGGCCGCGAGCGACCTCTTACAAGCGAGCTAAAACACGTGAGCCGTCAACAAGGCAAGGCGCTTGTGCTGCATTTTCAGGCTGAATTCCAGTTCACGATAATGGGTGGCCAGTAATGCCGTTTCGGTCTCGAAGCGTTCGGTCAGTTTCTGCTTGCCTTGCTGAACACGCTCCATCTGTAATTGCTGCCATTGTTTAATGGTATCAACGAACTGATCGTATTCACTTTCAAGCTGTTCTTTCCAACCGCTGCTGACACCCGCCTGATCCAGCTTTTTGGCAGCTGCTTTGAATTCCATGTTCAGGCGCGCGCGCAGCACTTTGAATCGCGGCGCCCGCTTGCGGTTTCTCACCAGTCCCAGCAGCGCACAGGTGGAAATGAACCATTTGTTGATGTCCAGGTGCCACCAGCGGATGCCACAGCGATAATCATTCTGAAACAGGTGATGGTAATTGTGATAACCCTCACCGTAGGTAATCAGGGCCAGGAAGTGCTGGTCCCGGGCCGTGTTTTCATCGGTATAAGGCTGCTTGCCCCACATGTGGGCGAGAGAGTTGATGAAGAATGTAAAGTGGTGATTGACTACCAGCCTGGCAACGCCCGCCAGCAGGAACATGCCGATGATGTCGCCGGTCAGCCAGCCCAGGAAAACCGGGACAGCCACATTGGTCGTCAAGACCAGGGTCCAGTACCAGCGGTGCTGCCAGGCGGCAACCGGATCCCTTTGTAAATCCCGTACCACGCTGTAATCCACTTCACCGCTTTCATAATTCTTCAGCATCCAGCCGATATGAGCAAACCAGAAGCCCCGGCCTATGGAGTACGGGTCTTTATCATTGTTATCGACATCGCTGTGGTGGATGCGATGACGGGCGCA
>JAIVWI010000018.1:2915-27000 GCA_048636595.1 Oceanospirillum sp.
GCACACCAAATGATGATGCTGTTCTGCAATGACATACCACCCATGATGGCGAGCAGCCATTGCAAGGCGGGATGGGCGTCGTAAGTACGATGCGACCACAGGCGGTGATAACCGCTACCGATACCGATGCCATTTAAAACCAGGAATACTCCAAAGAAAGTCCAGTCCCAGGCGCTGTAGCCATGGACCAGGCCATACCAGGGCACAATCGTGATGGCTGCGATAAAGGTTAATCCGAGAACGGCGGTGACACCCCAGTTGATTGGGGCGTGTTCTTTTTCTTCCCGTTGAATGACTTGTGACATCATGGTTCCTGAAAAACGGCTTAATATGGTCAATAACCAACTATTCTAACTCAGCCTTAACGGCATCTGCAGAAGATAAATCAAATAGGTCTTCCCGCTGACAATTTCAAGCAGGGCTGCGTACTGTAAGAGGTCCCTTGGGGCCGAAAAGGCTTTGGAAAAATCGGCCCCAAGGGACCTCTTACAGTCAACTCCGCAAACCGGTCCCGCGGTGCAATAACACCATGCACCAGGTAAACAGGATCGCCCCCGCAATAAAAATGACGCCATAAGTCTGCGCAAGGCTGACATCAGAGACGCCCAGCATTCCATAGCGGAAACCATTGACCATGTATAAAATGGGATTGAAAGCCGAAACCTTCTGCCAGAACTCCGGCAACAGGGCGATGGAGTAAAACACACCACCAAGGTAGGTCAGCGGAGCCAGGATAAAAGTCGGAATGATGGCTATGTCATCAAATTTCTGGCCATAAATCGCATTGATCATGCCCGCCAGCGCAAACACGATGGCCGTCAGCAAAATGACCGACAGCATGATCAGCGGGTGTTGCACTTCGATCCGGGTGAAAAACAGGGACACACCCATGACCACCACCCCGACCAAAAACCCGCGCGCCAGGGCGCCGGTTACGTAGCCGGAAAGGATAATCCAGTTCGGCAGCGGTGAAATCAGCAACTCTTCGATGTGTTTGCCGAACTTGGCGCCGAAAAATGAAGAAACCATGTTGCCGTAGGAATTGGTGATCACCGACATGATCACCAGGCCCGGCACGATGTACTGCATATAAGTGAAACCACCCATCTCACCGATACGGCGGCCGATGAGTTCACCAAAAATAATGAAATACAGGGACATGGTGATTGCCGGCGGCACGATGGTCTGCCCCCAGATGCGGAGGATCCTCGTGATTTCCTTGCGTACGATCGTTTTGTATCCGATCCACCACAAGCTGCCGTTCATGCCGCTTCCTCCTCCCGTTCCTTGGCTTTATCAACCAGGCGCAGGAACAATTCTTCAAGGCGGTTGCTCTTATTACGCATGCTCAGCACATGAATATCCTGTCTTTCGAGTTCCGAGAACAGCCTGTTGAGGGACTTTTCCCTGGGCAAGGATGCTTCCAGCGTCCGTTCATCCCGGATCGTGATTTCCATTCCTTCCACGCGCGGGCATTGCTCGACCGGCTCCCTGAGATCGAGAATAAATGTCTCCACGTCCAGCGTTGCCAACAGGGACTTCATGTCGGTATTGCGGATAATTTCCCCGTGATCGATGATTGCGATGTTGCGGCACAAACTCTCTGCTTCTTCCAAATAGTGCGTCGTTAGAATTACCGTCGTGCCGGCACGGTTAATGCCCGAGATGAAATCCCACATCGAGCGGCGAATTTCGATATCCACACCCGCGGTAGGCTCATCCAGGATTAACAGTCTTGGCTCGTTGACCATGGCCCGGGCAATCATCAGGCGCCGTTTCATGCCCCCGGAAAGGTTCCGCGAAATATCGTGAGCCTTGTCCCACAGACGTAATTCCTTCAGGTATTTTTCCGCTCGTTCCATGGCAATATCCCGCGGAATCCCGTAATACCCTGCCTGGTTAACCACGATCTCGAAAGGCCTTTCAAACTGGTTGAAATTCAGTTCCTGGGGCACCAGCCCGATAAAGGACATGGCTTTTGAACGTTCCCGCTGCACACTGGTGCCAAATATGCGTGTTTCGCCACTGGTGGTATTCACCAGGGATGAAATAATACCGATCAACGTGGATTTCCCGGCCCCGTTCGGGCCCAGCAGGGCAAAGAAGTCCCCTTCTTCGACCGTGAGAGAAATCCCCTTCAGTGCTTCCACACCATTTTTATAGGTTTTTCTCAAATCTTTGACTTCGAGCGCATACATTTAAAGGCTCACCGTGCTTGTTGTTGTTTGGATCAGGTTCATTCTATCTAACTTGTAAATTTTAGCTATGGACAGTGACACAGTTTCGCCCTATCTTTGCTGATCAGTTTGCAGCACTATCGTTGCCTGGAATGACCCCGGACAAAAATTGTGAAGAAACCTTATTGCCCCCAGTTCTTAAAATACCTGCTTGGCTCCTTCCTGCTGGCGCCTGCCATAACGCTGGCGCAGGAATCCGATCAGGAAAAGGGCATCAACCTGGAGACCTGCGAATTGGTCGTTCCCGGCACACCGCTATCGGCAATGGCTGAATGCGGATGGCTTGAAGTCGCTGAAAACCCTGCTGAACCCGAGGGCAAAAAAATCAGCATCCGGGTAGCGCGCGTGCCCGCCACGGGAAGAACTTCCGAACCTGACCCATTGATCTTTTTTGCCGGTGGGCCGGGGCAGGCCGCCACTGAAACCTGGCCGATCGTCGCCGGCGCGCTGAGAAAACTCAATGAGAACCGCGACATCCTGCTGATCGATCAACGCGGTACCGGCCAATCCAATCCTCTGCGCTGTCCGCAGGTCGACCTGGAAGAAATGCTGGCCTTTGACTGGGACGACCTGGCGCAAACCACCCGCGAGTGCCTCGATTCACTGGACGGCGACCCGCGTTTTTACACCACGACGATCGCGATGCAGGATTTCGACAAGGTTCGTGCGGCTCTGGGTTACGAAAACATCAATCTCTTTGGCGTGTCTTACGGCACCCGCGCCGCACAGGTCTACCTGAGATTATTCCCCGACCGGGTGCGAACCATGGTGCTGGACAGCGTCGTACCGCAGACCCTGGCCCTGGGGACCGACCATGCGGAAAACCTGGACCATGCGCTTTACCGGGTGCTGGAAGCCTGTGACGAGGATTCCGACTGCCACGAGGCGTTTCCCGGTACGGCACAGAAGCTCTCTGAGGTGATCGAAAAGCTGGTCGAGACTCCCGTGGAAGTCACGGTTATACACCCCTCTACCGGTAAACCCCATGAGCTGACTTTTGACCGTGACGTGATGGCATCTTCGCTGAGATTCCTGACTTATTCATCCAATACGCAAGCCATGCTTCCTCTCCTTGTTTATGAGGCGGCGACTGAAAATTACTTTGAACGCCTGGCCAGCCAAATGTTGATTGCCGCTACCGGCCTGCAACAAAGCATTGCGCAGGGAATGGAACTGTCGGTGGTTTGCTCGGAAGATTTTCCGTTTTTCCCTGATGATAGTGACAACAGCCAATACCTGATGGGCGATTTGATGATGCAGGCGTCCCGCATTCAGTGCGGCATCTGGCCGGCTGACCCGGCCCCTGCAGGTTTCCATGAACCGGTCCGCAGCGACATCCCGGTGCTGCTGCTTTCGGGGGAGTTGGACCCGGTCACACCGCCACGTTACGCGGAACAGCTACTACCCTTGTTCCCCAATGCCACACACCTGGTCGCCCCGGGGCAGGGACACAGCGTCACTGGCCGGGGTTGCCTGGGCAAGCTGGTTTCAGAGTTCATCATTGCGGGAAGCATGGAAGAACTCGATACCGCTTGCATCGAGCAGATGCAGTTAACGCCTTATTTCATATCCCTGACAGGTCCCAAACCATGATTGTCGTAAAAAATTTGAAAAAATCTTTCGGGGAGGTCAAGGCCGTGAACGGTGTTTCATTCGAAGCACGCGACGGCGAAATCACCGGCTTGCTGGGCCCCAACGGAGCCGGTAAGACCACCACGCTGCGCATGCTTTATTCCCTGCTGCCTCCGGATGAGGGTGAAATCCGCATCGACGGCCTGGACCCGGCAAACGACGCAATGGAGATCAAACGCACACTGGGTGTCGTGCCGGACAGCCGTGGACTGTACACCCGCTTGACTGCCCGGGAAAACATTGCTTACTTCGGCGAACTCCATGGCATGAACAGACAGGCCATTGAAGGCCGTATCGCAGAACTGACCCGGACACTGAACATGGAAGATTTCATCGACCGGCGAACAGAAGGATTCTCCCAGGGGCAACGCGTGAAAGTGGCCATTGCCAGGGCGATGATCCATGAGCCCCAGACCGTGCTGATGGATGAGCCCAGCAACGGCCTTGATGTCATGAGCACCCGCGCTTTGAGGAAATACATACTGGGACTCAAAGCAGACGGCCATTCGATCGTGCTTTCAACCCACATCATGCAGGAAGTGGCCGCATTGTGTGACCGGATCGTGATCATCGCGAAGGGTGAAGTTGCCGCGGATGGCAGCGCGGAGGAGTTACTTGCCAGAAGCGGATGTGATTCGCTGGAGGACGCTTTTGTCCAGCTGATCGGCAGCGAGGAGGGCCTGCTGGCATGAATGGCCTGACGACTGTTTTCAGGAAAGAAGTCCGTGAAAACCTGCGCGACCGGCGTGCGCTTTTCAATTCCCTGCTGCTCGGCCCCCTGCTGTTCCCGGTTCTGTTTGTCGGCTTGATGTGGTTCCTGGATAGTGCAGAGCAGGAACGGGCAGAAAAAACCCTGGAGCTACCGGTGGTGGGAGCGCAATTCGCACCCAGCCTGATTCGTTTCCTCGAGCAGCAGGGCGCAGTCATTCAGCCCAATCCGGAAAACCCCGAAGACATGGTCAGGAATCAGGAGGTCCCGGTCGTGATTCGAATTTTGCCCGAATTTGCGGAAAACTGGGAGCAGGGTATACCGGCGCCTATTGAAGTGATCTCGGATATTTCCCGGCAGGAGTCCAACGTTCCCATCCGGCGTGTCAAGCGCCTGTTGCTCGGTTACGGCCAGCAGATTGGATCGCTGCGCCTGCAGTTGCGAGGCGTTGCACCGCAACTGGCATCCCCGATCATGCTCAAGGACGTAGATCTTTCTACCCCGAAAAGCCGGGCCATCCTGGCCATTATTTTTCTGCCGTACGTGCTGATGATTACAGCTTTCACGGGCGCCACGCACCTGGCCATGGATACCACAGCCGGTGAGAAAGAACGCAAGTCACTGGAGCCCCTGCTGATCAACCCGGTGCCCCGCTGGCAGATCATGACCGGCAAAATGCTCACGACCACGGTATTCGCCATGGCTTCTCTTACCCTGACACTGGTCGCATTCAGAATCGTGCTGCCCCTCATGCCGGTCGGCGCTTTTGGCATGGACCTCACGCTGGGTCTCGCAACCTTGCTGAAGATCCTGGTCGTGATTTCCCCTGTGGCTATTCTGGCTGCGGCGCTGCTCACCTTGCTCGCTGCTTTTGCCAAGTCCTACCGTGAAGCCCAGTCCTACATGGGCCTGGTGATCCTGATCCCGATGATCCCCAGCCTGATCTTTATGGCCAACCCGGTCAAAGCCGAAAGCTGGATGATGAATGTTCCCCTGTTTTCACAGAACATGTTGATCGGGGAAATCATCCGCGATCAGTCCGTGCCCCTGGCGTGGTACACGATGTCGATTGCCAGCACGCTGGTGATCGGCCTTGCCCTGGCAATCATTGCCGCCAGCATCTATAACCGGCCCAAGCTGATATTCAGCTCAGGCTAGGCCGTTTGCTGCAGGTGTCCGATTGGGACCGATTGTAAGAGGTCCCTCGGGGCCGATCGCTATTTAAAGCTGATACAATTCGGCCGCAAGCGACCTCTTACAGATCGTGTAAGAGCGTCCTTGGGCGCGAAACGGCTTTGTTGATTTGGCGTAAGCTGCTTCGGCCGCAAGCGACCTCTTACAGATCGTGTAAGAGCGTCCTTGGGCGCGAAACGGGTTTGTTGATTGGGCGTAAGCTGCTTCGGCCGCAAGCGACCTCTTACAGAAGGAAACTTAATTATGAGAAAACTTTTCACACTGCTTTTAGCTACCATCATCAGCTTTCCGGCGATCGCCGGCGAGACACCGGCGGTTGGCGAGCCGGCGCCCGGATTCAGGCTACAGGACCAGTACGGAGAATGGCATGACCTCCAGGACTACCGCGGAACCTGGTTGGCTGTTTATTTCTACCCGAAGGATCAGACGCCTGGCTGCACGACAGAGGCCTGTAATTTCCGGGACAACATCTTCGCCTTCAAGGCCATAGGCGCAGAAGTCGTGGGCATCAGCCTGGATGACGTGGATTCACACAAGGAATTTTCTGACAAGTACAAGCTGCCGTTCGTCATCCTCGCCGACGAGGGCGGCGCCGTGGCCGATAGCTATGGCGTACTGCGGGACTACAAGTTGATCAAAATTGCCGGCAGGCAGTCCTTCCTGGTCAATCCCGAGGGTGTGATCGCCAAGCACTACGAAGACGTCGATCCGGACACACATACACAGGAAGTGCTGAGCGATCTGGAAACCATGATGCCGGATTCATAGAGGTGATTAAGGTGAATATGACAGTACGGCAGATTTTTGCTGTGCTGGCAATTCTTGTACCGGTTCTGATTTTGGGATTGGGGCTGATTTGGAATCCCGTCAATTGGCTGTTCGTCATCGTATTGCCACTGTTGATCCTGGGCGCCATAGATTATTTTCAACACAAACACACCATTCGCAGACTGTATCCGGTGGTGGGTCGTTTCCGCTATTTGTTTGAGTCGGTCCGGGCGGAAATTCAGCAGTATTTTGTCGAATCAGATACCAACGGCATGCCGGTCAGCCGGGAATACCGATCCCTGATATATCAAAGATCAAAGGGAGATCGTGACACCCGCCCTTTCGGTACTGTTTTTGATGTCAACCGGGATGGATATGAGTGGGTCAATCACTCCTTGTCACCGAAAGAAGTCAGCAACCACGATCCCCGGATCAGATTTGGCGGCCCTGACTGTACTCAGCCTTATGAAGCATCGCCCCTGAACATCTCAGCCATGAGTTTCGGCTCCTTGAGCAAGAACGCAATCATGGCCCTGAACAAAGGCGCCAAAGCGGGTGGTTTTGCTCACAACACCGGAGAGGGCGGTTTGAGTCCCTATCACCTGAAATACGGTGGGGACATTATTTGGCAGATTGGCACCGGCTATTTTGGTTGCCGGGATGAGCACGGAAATTTTGACCGGGACCTGTTCGAAGAAAAAGCCAATTTACCCGTGGTAAAGATGATCGAAGTGAAATTGTCGCAGGGCGCCAAACCGGGGCATGGCGGCATTTTGCCAGCGGTTAAATTGACCGAAGAAATTGCCCGGATCAGGCATGTGCCCATGGGAAAGGATGTAATTTCACCTGCCGCGCACACGTCTTTTTCCACGCCCAAAGGCCTGCTTGAATTTATCCGGGAATTGCGTCAGTTATCGGGCGGTAAACCGGTTGGATTCAAATTATGCATCGGTAAAAAAGATGAATTTCTCGGCATTTGTAAAGCCATGCTGAAAACCGGCATCACGCCTGATTTCATTACCGTCGATGGGGGTGAAGGGGGTACCGGGGCGGCACCCACGGAAATGACCAATTCGGTCGGTACTCCATTGCGTGATGCGCTGATATTTGTCAACAGGGCGCTGATTGGTATTGGTTTGAGAGACCGGGTTCGCATCATAGCTTCCGCCAAAATTTTCTCGGCATTTCACTTGTTGAGGGCCGTTGCCCTGGGGGCCGACACGGCCAATTCCGCCCGTGGCATGATGTTTTCCCTGGGCTGTATTCAATCCCGGTCTTGTAACACCGACCGTTGTCCCACCGGCATAGCGACCCAGAACCCTTCCCGAAACAAAGCGCTGGTGGTCGAAGACAAAGGCAAGCGGGTAGAGAATTTCCATCGCGAAATGATCGAAAACCTGGTTGAACTGCTGGCGGTGTGCGGTTTGAACAGACTGGAAGAACTTGAACCCAGGCACATCAATCAACGGGTTAAGGGAACCGTAATCAAGAACTATGCCGAACTGTACCCGGTCATTACCAGCTGTTGCCTTTTATCGGATACCGATATCCCGGATAACTGGCAAAAGGACTGGGCAATGGCCAGTGCCGATCACTGGTAGCTTCCTTGATTTTACTGGGGAATGTACGGCAGACGTTCCGGCCCCTGCCCTTGGTTCTGCCCCTTCGCCTCACGTGCTTTTTCTACGATACCGCGGACATCTGACAGGAGTTCCCCTGCATCGTAAATGATGCCGTCCCGGATGGTGTAACGAACGCCACCCAGGCGTGCCGGCTGATTGTCCTCATCCAGGCGGAAATGGCCCGTGCCATACAATACTTTGAAATTCTCCAGCGGGTTGTACCTGGTAATCACCAGGTCCGCCAGTTTGCCTGGACGGATGGAGCCGATTTCACTGTCGAGGCCCAGCGCCTGTGCACCGTGGATAGTGGCCGCACGGATCACTTCCAGCGGATGAAAGCCGGCCTCCTGCAGCAACTCCATCTCCCGGATATAGCCGAAGCCATAAAGCTTCCAGATGTAGCCCGCGTCGGAACCCAGCGTGACCCGGCCGCCGTGGTTCTTGTAGTCGTCAAGGAATTGCATCCACAAACGGAAGTTTTCTTTCCAGGCAATTTCATCAGCAGTGGTCCAGTCGAACCAGTAGGAGCCGTGAGCTTTACGGGATGGCTGAAAGAAATCCCATAAATTGGGGTGTGCATAATCCTGCTGCCAGTCAGCGTTCATCTCACGCATCAGGTCACGGCTGGCCTCGTAGATGGTCAGGGTCGGGTTGAGCGTGAAATCCAGACCGATCAGCTCGTCGCGGACAGCGTTCCATTTCTCCGAGCCCGGCTCGGCCGCTTGTTTCCACAGGCGCCCCGCCTGGCCAAATCGATGCTGCTCGTTGTTGTAATTGTAATCCGGTGGATAGTCCTGGATCACCTGGTTGGTGAACATGGCTTCGGGCAGGCCATACCAGTGCTCCATCGTCAGTAGTCCGGCCCGTGCAGAATCCAGGACATTCCAGTTGGCGACGTCCAGCTGGGCATGGTGCATTGCGCTGCCCAGGCCCTGCTTCCCTGCTTCATCCAGTGCGGCCGCCATGATTTCCGGTGGTGCACCGAAAAACTTGATGCCACTCGCCCCCTGGTCCGCGATATCACGAACCCACTTACGCGCTTCCCCAGGCGTGCTTATCGGTTCTTCAACACCCATGCCGAAGCCGACGTAAGGCACGATGCGCGGTGCGGCAATGGCATTGCGCTCACTGCGGTGCTGATGGTTCTGCACCCAATCCAGGCCATTGAAGCTGCCAGGCTCACGAATGGTCGTAATCCCGTGCGCCAGCCATAATTTGGCAACGTATTCAGCGGGAACACCCTGGGCATCGCCACCGAAGTGTGCGTGCAGGTCAATAAATCCTGGCAACAGGTAGTGTCCCTCCAGTTCCAATACCCGGTCCCCGGCCCGCACTTCAGGCCGGCCATTGTCTTCGATGGGCAAGCCGGGGCTACCCACATTGTGGATGGAAACGATGCGATTCCCTTCAATAACGACGTCCATCGGGCCGATCGGAGGCGCCCCTTCACCATTAATCACGATCACCCCACGAAGGATCAGGCGGTCGAACGGACCTTCCCCCCGCACCCGGTCCGGAGCCATTTCCGGTGCGGCAAAAACCGGCAAGCAAACGTAAATCAGAATAAAGCTTGACAGGATGCTGATAATTTTTTGCACAGTTTTCTCGCACTTAGCCGTTGCTGGTGCTACAGTATAGATAGGAAAAGGATTTCCTGGAGGATAATTATCATGGATGACATTACCAATGCAGCGGCTGCCGCCGCCGCACTCAGGGTTCGGCAAGAGCCCGAAACTACCAGTGAGGAAGCCGGAGATGCGTTCATCGCATACATGGACGATTCCACTGCGGGACCAGAATCAAAAGGCACACAGCAACAGGAAAACCTGACTACCACGGCCAGGGCGCTTGACCGGTGGTTCAAAGACCGCCAGAAGAATCAGGGTGCACCCCGTCTGCTGGAAGTGCCCAATGAAGTGCTCGTAATGAATGGTGGTCCCTTGCAACTCACCGGCAATATCACCCTCGTTCACGAGGACGGAAGGGTTCAATACGCTAACCATCTGAGCCTGTGCCGCTGTGGACACTCCGGTTCCAAGCCAGTGTGTGACGAAAAGCACGTGGACATGGAGTTTCTCAATTCGGGCAAAATTTTCGAAGTTTCAGAAATTGCGGCATCGTCGCGCCCGAGCAAGATCACAATCTCCTGCATCAAGGACGGACCCATCACATTTCGTGGCCGTATGAGGCTGCACAACCAGTTCGGACAGGAGTGTGTGAAGATGCGAGGTTCGCTGTGCCGTTGCGGTCATTCGGCAAGCAAACCTTTCTGCGATGGCTCCCATTCCCGGGTTGGTTTCAAGACGGGATAAAGTGAAGTGATTGCGTAGAACGGTCCAGGGCGGCACAATCCGCCTATGGATGTTTTTAGAGTTTTCCAGATAGAAGCCGCTCACCGGCTTCCCAATGTCCCGCGCGGGCACAAATGTGCGCGCCTCCACGGGCATTCATTTCGAATTGAAATTCACGTCAGCGGACCTGTTGGCCAGGAATCCGGCTGGGTGATGGATTTCGCCGATCTTCGAAAAGCCTTTCAGCCGTTGTTCGACCAACTCGACCACTATTGTCTCAACGACATCGAGGGTCTTGAGAACCCGACCAGCGAAAACCTTGCAAAATGGATCTGGCTGCGCCTGAAACCCGACCTCAACCAACTTTCTAAAATCGTTGTACAGGAAACCTGTAACGCCGGCTGCATTTATACGGGCCTGTAAAAAAAAGGCCAGACATGGTGTCTGGCCTAAATTTCTTGAGACTTGGAGAGTCTTCACACAATCGTGTTCCTTCATCAACAAACGATATTCTTGTTTGTCGACGGAGTTAGTGTAGAGGTGCTGCCGGTAGAATAAATTGATCTGAGTCAAGTTAATGGATTTCAATCCAGATTCGCATTATCAACTAATCAGGAAGTATCATTCGTTATGACGCTGAAAGTTGACACTGATCAATACCGGCACGAATCACATCATTTAGGCTTCACCCATAAATTAGAAAGAGATTTTTGAGTGATGGACCAGCAAGTAAAATTCAATACGGACTTGATCAAGCGCTATGATGTGGCCGGGCCGCGCTATACCTCGTACCCGACCGCCGTTCAGTTTATTGAAGGTTTTGACGCCAATGCATACCGGCGCTACACCACGGCGAGCAACAATGAACTGATCCCCAAGCCGCTTTCTTTGTATGTTCACCTGCCGTTCTGCCATTCGCTGTGTTACTACTGCGGCTGCACCAAGAAAGTCACGCGGCATACGGAACAAGGCGTGCGCTACCTCGAATTGCTGGATCGTGAAATCGAAATGCAGGGAAAACTGTTCGATGACGACCGCGAAGTTGAGCAGCTCCATTTTGGTGGCGGCACACCCACTTTCCATACGGACGAGGAAATGTCGGCGCTGATGGCTCAATTGGGCAGGCATTTTGCCCTGAGCGACAGTGACAACCGCGAGTATTCCATTGAAGTCGACCCCAGGACTGTCGGCAACGACCGCCTGGCAAAACTTGCAGAATTGGGCTTCAACCGTATCAGCCTGGGCGTCCAGGATATTGACCCGAAGGTGCAGGAAGCAGTTAACCGCATCCAGGATCCTCAGGCGACACTGGACATGGTTGAGTACTCCAGGAAACTGGGATTCAACTCGGTGTCGATTGACCTGATCTATGGTCTCCCACATCAAACCAGTGACAGTTTCGGTAAAACCATCGATACCGTGGTAAAAGTCAAGCCTGACCGGCTGGCTGTATACAACTACGCGCACATGCCGCACATTTTCCGCGCCCAGCGCATGATCAATGCAGATGACATCCCATCACCCGAGACCAAGCTGGAATTGATGGAACTGACCATCCGAAAGCTGACCGATGCGGGCTACGTCTACATTGGAATGGATCACTTTGCCCTGCCGGAGGATGAGCTGACGATTGCCCAGAAGGAGGGGCATTTGCAACGGAATTTCCAGGGTTACTCGACCCGCAGGCAATGTGACCTCGTGGGACTGGGCGTCAGTGCGATCGGCAAAGTGGGAGACTGCTACGCACAGAACCAGAAAGACATTCCTTCCTGGCAAAAAGCGGTTTCCGAAGGACGCCTGCCGATCTGGCGCGGTGTCAGCCTGACGACTGAAGACCGGCTGCGTCGCGGCGTCATTGAAGCCATCATGTGTCACGGTGAGGTTCATTTCGACCAATTCGAAGCCAACTTCGATATTGATTTCAATGATCATTTCGCGCTTGAGCTTGGCAATCTCCAGCAACTGGAGAAAGATGGCCTGCTAAGAATGACTGAAGCCGGGTTCAAGGCAACTCCGGAAGGCCGCCTGTTATTACGCGCCATAGCAATGAATTTTGATGAATATCTGCAGACCAAACAGAGCAGCGTCCCCCGTTTTTCACGCGTAATCTGATCTTTTTAAGGTAGAATACTGATCTGGTACTCCTTCAGGGAATACCAGGCGATCTTCGCTTATACGTATTTATACGTAAGCGGTGAGGGTCGTGTGCGCAATATAATGCATTAAAAGAAATCATTTATGGAGAGCGCTGCATGGATAGTTCCTTAAGAGTGACCAATATCCGGGATTACCGCCGTGATCCTACCCGCTCGCAAGTCGCATGCAGCCGTTGTGCGCTGGGTGAACTCTGCCTTCCGCGAGGACTAAGTCCCGATGAAACCGAACGATTTGAACAAATTGTTCACCGCTCCCGCCCCATTCAGCCAGGCGAACACCTGTTCCGCGCCGGTGACGAATTCCGCTCCGTAGCATCTGTACGCACTGGCTGTTTCAAGAGTTACGTCATTGATCACGAAGGGCAGGAACAGGTTCTTGGTTTCCACCTCCCCGGCGAAATTATCGGTCTCGACGCCATCCACACCCACAAACACGTGGCCAATGTCGTGGCGCTCGACACCAGCGCCGTTTGTGCACTGACATTCGATACGGTTACCAGCATGGCCCGCCACATGCCGGAATTGCAGGCAGAATTGTTCCGTATCATGAGCCACCGCATCAGCGAACTGGAAGCCATAGCGGGTGACCTGAGCGCCGATGAAAGGATTGCGATGTTCCTGATATCGCTTTCCGAACGCTTCTCGCGCCGCGGTTATTCCGACAAAGAATTCATCCTGGCCATGTCCCGCCGGGATATCGCCAGCTACCTGAGACTGGCCACAGAGACTGTCAGCCGCGTGCTGGCCCGCCTGCAGAAGGCCGAAATTGTCAAAGTTGACCGCAAGCAGGTCAGAATTCTGGATATGGAAAAAATGAAGGAAACCGCCAGAAAATCCTGACCTCAAGTCTGCCCTGCCCGCACAAACTCTACGCCCTGTAAGAGGTCCCCTGGGGCCGACTTCTGTTCAGGCTGATAAAATTCGCCCGCAAGCGGGCTCTTACAATCGCGTGCCAGCATGGTCCTGCAATTTAGTGATCCACCCCACCCGGGCCGTGCGCATGGCCGTGGGCAATTTCCTCTTCGGTAGCATCCCTCACAGTGCTGACTTCAACGTCGAAGGTCAGCGCCTGGCCAGCCAATGGGTGGTTGGAATCGACATCCACATTAAATCGTCCGACCTTGACGATAGTGACCTGGACCGGCCCCTTCCGGGTCTGCAAGCCGACAATCTGACCAGGCTTCAATTTCTTTGGAAATCGAAAATGCTTGGATGAAATGCGTTGGATATTCGCCTCTTTTTTCTCTCCGTACGCATCGGCGGGTTCAAGCGTTACCTGGAATTCGTCGCCCACTGATCTGCCGGCCATGGCGCTCTCCAGGCCGGGAATAATGTTTTGGGCGCCGTGAAGATAAGTCATTGGCTCCTTGTCCCTGGTTGTTTCCATTTGCTCACCGTCCTGATTGGTCAGGGTGTAGTGAAATGAGACGACTTTCTTATCCTGGATGGTCATGGCTGTTTTCCGCTTTCCAGTTCGCTGAACTCGTAATTATCACATTGAAAGAGTACTAGTCCTCATCTTCGTTGGGGGGAGGTGCATTTACAGAGACAGTAATGGTAATTTTATCTGACATGACAACGGGATCGTGAGGGGTATGCGAATAGTCAGCGAATAAAAGTTGCAGGGTGTGTTCACCTTCAGGAAGCGTCAGTTCGGTTTCAGTCTGGCCCTTTCCGAAGTGACGAATATGGTCTGTTGCCGGCAAGGGCAGATCCATGTCGGGCATTTCAGTCACATCGATCAGCAGGTGATGATGCCCCGTGTTGTCAATCTTCGATCCCGCCGGCGCGATACCCATTCCGCTGACCAGGAACTTGACCGTAAATGTGAGAGGAACGATGTCTCCATCCTGGGGTGTCTTGAAACTGACACTGGCTCCATCCGAAGAAGGTGAACGGTGAGTACCGGTAGCAGGCAATTTATCCGCCGCCTCGCCAGCCGAAACAGCAGTAGATCCCAACATCAGCAACAGCAGGGAAAACATCAGGTGCCTGAATTTCATCTTAGTCCTCCGTTAATGAACGATGATTATGGCCTGACTCCGGCCAATGCGCTAGCCCGCATATTGCAGCAATATTCCCGATTCATTTTCACGTCACCACGAATCCTTCCCACAGGGGGTCATCATCCGGATCAACGGTGATGACATTACGCCCGTAAACACGGGCCCAGCCCTCGATGCTGGGTACAATGGCATCGAAATCCCCAACCCGGGTTACTGCCTCGATCCGGCCGGTGAACTGGCTGCCGATATAACTCTCGTGTACAAAAACATCACCTTGCGATAATTCCCCGCGTGCGGCCAGTTGGGCCATGCGCGAAGAAGTCCCGGTTCCGCAGGGTGAACGGTCTATGGCGGCGTCCCCGTAAAAAACTGCGTTGCGGGCATCCGAGTCCGCTTTGAGCGGCCTGCCTGCCCACAGGATGTGGTTCATCTGTGAAAGGCGGTCGTCATCCGGGTGGGAAAAGCTGTAAAGCCCGTTGATCCGCTCCCTGATCAGGGGACTCAGGCCTATGATATCGGCTGCTGTCAATTGGGCGAGGTCCCGGTAAATCTCCTGCGGCTCGATGATCGCATAAAAATTGCCGCCATAGGCCACGTCAAATTGCAGAATTCCACCCAGCTCCGGACAATCCACCTCCAGGTCTCTGGAGTGCAGGAAAGAAGGGACATTGGTGAAACGGACAGAACGGACCTTGCCGCCTTCTTCAGTGTAATGGGCAGTAACCTTGCCGGCAGGTGTATCGAGATCCAGGCGCCCGGGAGTGCGTGGGCTGACCAGCTGGTTTTCGATCGCGATGGTTACCGTTCCAATCGTACCGTGCCCGCACATCGGCAGGCAGCCGGATGTCTCAATGAACAGCACAGCGATATCGCAGTCATCACGACTGCTCGGGTACAGGATACTGCCTGACATCATGGCGTGCCCTCGCGGCTCGAACATCAATGATGTCCTGACCCAGTCATACTCTGCCAGAAAGTGCTGGCGTCGCTCGAGCATGGTGTCACCTTCGAGCCTCGGGCCGCCCCGATAGACCAGGCGTACCGGATTACCGCAGGTGTGGGCGTCGATGCAATGAAAAGTGGTTTTTTTCCCGTTCAACTTAGTTTCTCATCTTTACTTATCATCATGGACTGACTTCGCCTCGTTTCAAAACCGGCTGATGGAGAAAGGCGCAAGGTCGATGCCGGGATCTTCACCAAATACCAGCTTGCTGATGATGCGGCCCGTGGTCGGGCCCTGGGTCAGGCCATAATGGCCATGGCCAAATGCACACAGAACGTTTTTCTGGTCTGGTAAAGGTCCAAGCACCGGCAGAGAATCCGGAAGCATGGGACGCTGCCCCATCCATTCGGTGATCTCTTCACCACCAAGATCCGGCGCATAGTAACGTGCATTTTGCATCAACGACTTCGCTCGCCGATAATCCGGCCTGGTATCCAGGCCGGCGAATTCGGCTGTTCCGGACACCCGCAGACCACCCCGCATCGGTGTCAACAGCACGTGGCGGGATGCGGACATGATGGGGTGCCGTATTTCCAGGTTCGGTTTCCCGATCATGCTGTGGTAGCCCCTCTTGGCGATCAATGGCACCTTGTATCCCAACTGCCCGATCAAGGCGCTGGACCACACGCCACCTGCAATAATCAGCCGGTCAGCCTCCAGGGAGCGACCGGATTCGGTGACCAGCGAGACACCGTCCGCATTGGCCGAAACCGTGCGGACCCGGTCGTGCAACCAACTTGCACCACGCTCAATTGTTGCATCCGCAATCAACTGCGTAACTGCACCCGGATCAATAAGATGTTGCCATTCCGGCTCGAAGACAGCAATGCCCTCGCCCAGATGGATACTGGGTTCCAGCGAGGTGAGTTCATCGCGGGTCAGCCTTTGCCAGGGAAAGCCGAGATGCTCCCTGGACTCATATTTCCACGCGTCACTGGCAAAATCTTTTTGTGTGTCGTACAGCAAAATCATCCCGCGCGACTCGCGCAGAGCCTCGCCGCCCGTTGCAGCAAGGATGTCATCGTAATCATCAATTACGCTGCTCATCAGCGTGGCCTGTGCGGCAACGATCTCCTCAACACGATGTGCTTTCCCGGCACGCCAGAAATGATACAGCCACGGCATCGAGGGCAGAAAATGTGACCAGCGGATGCGCATCGGCCCATGCGGATCAAGCAGCCAGCCTGGAACCTTCAGGATGGCTCCGGGGTGGGAAAACGGAAAAACAGAAGATTTGCAGATGCACCCGGCGTTACCGAAACTGGCCCCCCGGCGCGGCTGTTCAGAATCAATGAGCGTTACCCTGGCGCCCTTCCTGACCAGGTGCCAGGCACAGGACGACCCCACGATTCCTGCACCGATAACGACGCAATGGGGCCTCTTTTTTACCTGCATATGTGAGTTATTCCATGCGGTCCACGTTGGAAACCACTCTTTCCAGCACGGCAATTCTTCCATCCGATGCCTTTTGGGCGCCCCTGAATTCACGTCGCGCGACCAGGCGGGCCATTTTGGAATTGGCGGCGATTGAATCGGTCAATGGAATCCCCTGACGGTGGAAAAACATAAATCGACGGCAGTGACTGCGCAGGGGCAACACGGCAGCTGCGGCAAATGGGTTGCTGGAACAGGTATCCAGCAACTCGTCCAGTTTGTGATCCAGCTTCAGGAACTCTTCAAAGCGGTCATGGGTAATAGTGAATCCCCGGGCGATTGCCGCCAGATCACCCCGTTGCGCGTCTTTTGCATTGAGGGAGGCCCGGAAAATGATCAGGCGTTCCAGGGGTTTTCGTGCTTCGAGTATGTGAAACAAATTGGAACCGGTCACGGGTGTCACCAGCAGGCCCCTGCGGGGTACGATATCAAAGAATTCCTGCTGTGCCAGGCGCTGAATCGCTTCACGGACCGGGGTTCGCCCAAACCCGGTCATCTCGATCAAATCACCCTCAGACACCATTGACCCGGGAGGAAGGGCCAGTGTCACCAGTTTTTCTTCGAGCAAATGGTATGCGCGTTCAGCAAGGCTGTCAGGGCTAACGGTGGATCGTTCATTCATAGTCATATGGAATCCGATAATCAGGCTTTTTCACTGCGGGATCAGACCTGAGGCCGATTTTCGAGGGCGAGGTTCAGGGTCTTTTCAACGGCGGATGCTTCCTTGTCAGTCAACTGGAGACGGGGCGCACGGACCTTGGCGCTGCCCACCCCCATCAGGGCTTCAACCAGTTTGATCTGTTGTACGAATTTTGGCCCCACATCCAGGTGCAGCAGGGGGAGGAACCACTGGTACAATTCCCTGGCCTCATTCCACCGGCCCGCCTGGGTCAATTTCCAAAGTTGCACGGTCTCGCGGGGAAAAGCATCAACAAGGCCAGCAACCCAGCCAACCGCACCGAGCGCAAAGCACTCGAATGCCAGGTCATCCACGCCACAGAATATGGCCAGTCGATCACCCACGTGTTTCCGTATTTCAGGAATTCGCCGCGTGTCCGTGGACGACTCCTTGACTGCCTGGAATTTTGGATTATCCGCCAGGCGGGCAATATCCTCCGGGCTGATATCAATACCGTAGGCCACCGGATTGTTATAGAGCATGATCGGAAGAGAAGTAGCCGAAGCCACTTCATTCAGAAAAATCATCGTTTCGCGCCGGTCACTGGGATAGCGCATCGGCGGCAGCAGCATGAATCCATCTGCACCCGCTTGTTCCGCGGCAACGGCAAATTCCTTCGCGTCACGGGTAGATGACTCGGCGATACAGGCAATCAAGGGGCGTCCCTTACAGCCCGTTCGGGAGAAAAACTTCACCATTTCAAGCTTTTCTGTGTGGCGGAGGGTAGATGTTTCGCCCAGGGAACCCAGGATAACCAGGCCATGAACCCCGGCATCAAGCTGAAACTCCAGGTGCCGCTCCATCGCGGCCCAGTCTATTTCATCGCTGGCAGTAAATTTTGTCGTCAGGGCCGGGAAAACCCCTTGCCATTGCACGTCTGTCACGAAAATCCTTTCTGGCGGGCAGAATGAACTTCCTATGATATATCACAAGGCGGGAAAAGATAAATACCCTGGAGAAGAACCTTATTTTTTGACGATGCGAATGGAACCGTTCACGGTATCGAGCGTGATGCGCGCATCACCACCTCCAATCTGGCCATCGCATTCGCGGCCGATAAAACCTTTGTCTATATCCAGGTCAAAATCGTCGGCGTCTATGCTTCCGTTCACGGTTTCCGCATGCAGACGCGCACTGGCATCGGCAGGTAATTTAAGAACGATCCTGCCGTTCACGGCTTCGGCTGATACGCGTTGGCTTGCTCCGAGTGAATCAAAATCAGCGTCAATCCCACCATTAACCGTTTCCAGGTCAACGTCCGCAACCAGGCCCGAAGCGACCAGGTCGCCGTTCACAGTCTCCGCTTTCACCTTGCCACTCATTGACGAGATTTCAACATCACCGTTGACCGTTGAGATCTTGTCCAGGTTTACGCCTGCTGGCACCGTCAGTACATAGGAAACGCTTCCACTGTGATTATTACCCCAGTTAAGCCAGCTATCTTTATTACTCGGGTGCCTGGTCTCAATGCGAATATAATCGGAGTCCGCATCGACGACAATCTTCAATTCATCCATGTATTCCTGTTTACCGGCCTTCTTGCTCGCAATGATGTTGACTGTGTCGCCCTCATTACCGGTAATCCGGATATCGCCATTGATGTTCTCGAGACTGATGCGGCCTCCAGGATTGATATCAAGTGTAAATTCTTCAGTTTCCTTTACATCCGCCATTGCCAGCGAAGTCAATAACGAAAAAACACCCAGCAGCATTACCGATCTAATGTTCCCAGAACTCATCTTATTGGTCCTTTTAATTCAAAAAAATACAGGATTCACAACATTGGATGTTACCAGCCCGCATTTGGTTTAAAACAGTGCCAAAGGTCTGGTACGAATTTGCCGGCGACCGTACACCGAAATAGGATGTGTCTTGATCCACCGATTCCTCATATCGCTTCCCCGCTTGCGAATCACAGGAAATTGGTCTACTATCCAATCGTACTAATACATTAATACACTAGAACATGAAACATCACACCCAATCGCAGGATAAAGAGCTCAACTCTGCGGCAAAGTCACTGTCCGAAGCCCTGCTGTCACTGGCGACGGCAGACGAAGTTAAAAGGTTTCTTGAAGACCTTTGCACACCGGCAGAGATAGAAGCCATGGTGGATCGCTGGCGCGTGGCGCAATTGCTGGACCAGGGTTATTCCTACCGCGATATCAGGGAAATGACCGAGGTCAGTGTCACCACCACTGGCCGTGTTGCACGCTACATGGAAATGGGCACCGGTGGCTATCGTACGGTGCTGGACCGGCTTGGGAGTAAACAGAAATGAACCGATACAAACGAATAATTCTGAATGAGCAAACCCGAAATGACTAGGCTTCGGGTGGCCATCCAGAAATCAGGGCGCCTGTCAGAGAGATCACTCGATCTTCTCAAGAATTGTGGCCTGCAGTTTGCACGCAGCAAAGACAAGCTATTCTGGTACGGAAAGGATTTTCCGGTGGACCTGCTGCTGGTGCGGGACGATGACATTCCACGATTGCTGCTGGATGGTGTTTGTGACCTCGGCATCGTGGGTGAAAACATCGCCAGCGAAGTGATGCTGGATCGCAACGGGGGTGAAGGTTTGCGTCGGCTGCGCAAGCTGGGCTTCGGGCAATGCCGCCTGTGCATCGCCGTGCCGGAAGACATGGACATCCGCGACAGCACGGAATTGGAAGGGAAACGAATTGCAACTTCTTATCCAGCATTGACACGCTATCTGCTGGACAAGAAGGGCGTCAGCGCCGAGATCATCGAGCTTTCCGGTTCGGTTGAAATCGCACCGGGCCTGGGAACGGCCGATGCCATATCAGACCTGGTTTCCACGGGCACTACACTCAGGGCGAATCACCTGCGTGAATTCGAGGTATTGTATGAAAGCCAGGCGGCCCTCTATGGCCGCGAGGGAGACATTTCCGCAGACCGGAAACTGCTGCTGGACCGCCTGCTGGCCCGGCTGGAAGGCGTGATGCGGGCATCGGAAAGTAAGTACGTGATGTTGCATGCGCCGAGAGAGGCCCTGGAAAGGATTACGGAACTCCTGCCCGGCGTGGAACATCCCTCGATCATGCCACTGGAAGGCACCGACCGCATTGCCATCCACGCGGTCTGCGGTGAAGCGGTATTCTGGGAGCACCTGGAGGCTCTCAAAACCGCTGGCGCCTCAGCGATCCTGGTGCTTCCCGTCGAAAAAATGCTGGCCTGAAAATACGTACCATGTGAATGGGATTCCTGGAATGACAGTCAATGGCAACAAGCTGAAATTGGTCCACTGGTCCAGCCTGGCGCCGGAAGATCGGCAGAACCTGCTGCAAAGACCAGTATCACGCCAGCCGGGGCTTGGCGAGTCGGTCGCTGCGATCATTCGCCAGGTACGCAATGGCGGTGACGGCGCGCTGCAGGAACTGACCCGTCAACTGGACCGGGTGGAGCCCCCGCAACTCGAGCTGGGCCCCACTGAAATGCAGACGGCGCTGGAATCGATTGACCCAAAACTGAACCGGGCTTTCGAGGACGCCAGGTCTCGTATCGAAGCTTTTCACGCAGCTGACATCCCGGCCAACCGCAAAGTAGAGACCTCACCCGGACTCAATTGTGAAGTGCGTTACCAGGCGCTCTCGCCGGTTGGACTTTATATCCCGGGCGGCAGCGCCCCGCTGGTTTCAACGGTGCTGATGCTGGCGATTCCGGCCCGGCTCGCGGGCTGCAGGGAAGTCATCATGTGCTCACCACCCGCGGAGAATGGTGAAATTCCACCCGAGATACTGGCGGCGGCACGCATTTGCGGTATTGACCGCGTGTTCTGCGCCGGAGGCGCACAGGCGGTGGCGGCCATGGCCTATGGCACCGAAACCATTCCCCGCTGCGCCAAGATATTCGGTCCCGGAAATGCCTGGGTAACCGAGGCCAAGCAACAAGTGTCACAGGACCCGGCAGGCGCAGCCATCGACATGCCGGCGGGTCCGTCCGAAGTCCTGGTGATCGCCGACCGGGACGCCAATCCCGAATTCATCGCCTGGGACTTGCTGTCGCAGGCGGAACACGGTCCGGACTCACAGGTGTTCCTGGTAACGGACAGCGACGGCCTGGCCTCGGCGGTTATCGAAAAACTGCAAGCTCTTGCGCCCGCAAGTATTCGCGCCGCTATTCTCGAACAGTCCCTGGCTGAAGCCCGGGTAATATTGGTGGACAATCTGTCCGAAGCACTGCGGATTTCCAATGCCTACGCACCCGAGCACCTGATCATCAATACCGCGGATGCCGCTGCGCTGGCGGAACAGGTCGAGAATGCCGGAGCGGTGTTCATCGGCCCCTGGACCCCTGAATCCCTGGGTGATTACTGTTCAGGACCCAACCATGTGTTGCCCACTTACGGCTGGGCCCGTTCCTTCGGAGCACTTGGCGTTAGCGATTACATGCGCAGAATGACGCTACAGCAGGCAAGCCGTAGCGCGCTGGCAAAAGTGGGTCCCACGGCGCAGATCCTGGCTGCTGTTGAAGGCCTGGAGGCACACGGGATGGCGGTGAGCGCCCGGCTGCACCAGGCAGGAGAGTCAGAATGAGCATCATCGCCCTCGCCCGCCCGGAAATCGTGGCAATGAAGCCTTACTCCTCAGCCCGCAAGGAAGCGCCGGGCCACGGCATCCTGCTCAATGCAAATGAATCGCCCTGGTCATTGCTTACTGATGCCGGGCCGGATGACGCCGGGCCCTCAAGCGGGCTGAATCGCTATCCCGATCCTCAACCCCGCGAGCTGGTTTCCAGTTTGGCCAAGCTGTACGGCGTGCCTGAAGAGCAGGTACTGGTCACCCGGGGCAGCGACGAAGGTATCGACCTGCTGACGCGCGTGTTTTGCAGAGCGGGCAAGGATGCCATTGCGCAATGCCCGCCGACCTTTGGAATGTACCGCATCGCAGCACAGACACAAGGCGCAGAGATCGTGTCGGTATACCGGCTGGCCAGTAACGATTTCCGCCTGGACAGGGATCAATTGCTGGAAACAATGGAAAATGATGGCCGCATCAAGCTGCTGTTCCTGACCTCGCCAAACAACCCGACCGGGGACACTATTGACCCCCGACTGTTACTCGACTTGCTGCAGGCGGCTGCAGGTAAAGCGATCGTGGTGCTCGATGAAGCTTATGCGGAATTCAGCCAGCAAGCATCGGCAAGCAAATTGATCGGCCAGTTTGATAACCTGGTGGTGCTGCGCACGCTGTCCAAGGCATGGGGGGCAGCCGGTCTGCGCTGTGGCGCGGTGCTGGCGCCCGAAGAAATTATCTCACTGTTGCGGCGAATCATAGCGCCCTATCCACTGGCCAGCCCGGTTATTTCACTCGCACAACGGATGCTGGCCGATGGCATGTCCGACCGGCAGCAACAAATGCTTAAGGAAGTACGGGAAAACAAAAAACGCTTGCTCAGCCTGCTGGCAGGCCGGTCGTTCATCACAAACATCTGGCCCGGTGAAGCCAATTTTGTATTGCTCCAGGTCCGCAGGGCGGAAGATTTATTGAGCTTTTGCGCAGGCAGGGGCGTTATTCTGCGCGGATACCCCAGCGAACCCCTGCTGGAGGGGTGCATTCGAATCTCGGTTGGCAGTAAGGATGAGCTGTCTGCACTGGAATCGGCTCTGGATGACTGGGAGGCACACTCATGAGTAATTCACTACGAGTATTTTTGGCATGAATATTTCAATGGGCAGGAAGAGACGCATTTTATTCATTGATCGTGACGGCACCCTGATCATTGAACCTGCTGACAAGCAGGTCGACTCGCTCGAGAAGCTCGAGTTGATACCGGGGGTCATACCCGCCCTGCTGGAACTGCGCAATGCAGGATATGAACTGGTCATTGTCAGCAACCAGGACGGGCTGGGCACCGATTCCTACCCGCCACAGGATTTTGAGATCCCGCAACAGAAAATGCTGGCCCTGTTCGAATCGCAGGGCATCTCATTCAGCGCCGTCCACATCGACCCGCACTTTGAGCATGAAAATGCCCCGACCCGGAAACCGGGTATCGGCATGCTGCTGGGCTACCTGCAATCGGGTGATCTGGACATGGAAGACAGCTGGGTCATCGGTGACCGCCAGACTGACCTGGAACTGGCGGAAAACCTGGGCATCGGCGGCTTGCGAATCGGCCCTGGGCACGAAGACTGGGCGTCGATCACTCACCGGCTCATCAAGCAGCCACGACAGGCGACCGTGGAGCGAAAAACCAATGAAACCGATATCCGCGTTTTTGTCGACCTCGATGCGGGCGGCAGCAGCCAGGTCGAAACCGGTATCGGTTTTTTCGACCACATGCTGGACCAGTTAGCCAGCCACGGCGGTTTCCGGCTGGAACTGCGCTGTA
>JAIVWI010000019.1:0-26170 GCA_048636595.1 Oceanospirillum sp.
GGATGCAGCACATTCCACATTTTGCGGTTCACGCTGCGGATGCGGCTCAACTGAAACCAGCGCTCCACCGCAATGGCCATGCCGGCCACAAACACGAACAGAATAGGATACATGAACAATCCACCCTTTTGGAAAAATGCCACGATTGACGTCAATGAGTAGAATTCCATCGCTTTCCTCCTGAAACCTGAAAATGAGTAAGATTAAGTTTTATAATTGTCTTCCTTCCTGTAAGCGACCGTTCCTAAGCCGCAGGCAGAAAGTCGATCGGATACAGAATAGTCATCTTCGTCACGCCTTCTTTCGGGCCGAAGTTAAACCGTTTGATGCGTGCAACAATCTTGGCGACGAGTTTAGGCGACTCCAGATCGGTTGACTCCACCTTACACAGGGACACCGCACCACTGGTTTCGATGCTGATTCTCAACAAAATCTTCCCGCGCAAGGTCGGGTCCCTGCGCAATTCCCTGTTGTAAATCCGATAAAGCGCCGCCTTGTATTGATCGAAAACGATCTGGATTTCTTCGTCCGTTCGGCCCGGCCCGGGTCCATCACTCAGCGGTCTTGAAGATTCCCCCACGTCCGCAATGGAGCTTTCCACCTTGGTAAAGCCGACACCGTTGCCGTTGCCGCCACCGCTACCTTTGCCAATACCGCTGCCACCGAGACGGCCGCCGTTGCCGTTTCCGATATTGCGGCTGATGCCGGAATTGACGATACCACCGCTGGATCCACCCTGCGCCTGCATTGCTACCAGCGAGCGCTGAGCCACTGCCTGCCCTGCCACCTTCGAGCTTTTCCGGTTTATGCGGGCCTCCGTACCGAGCTTGGCAACAGGCGTTTCGTCCATAAGATCCTTAAACGTATCCTTGAAGGCCAGAACCCCGACGCGTTGGGCTTTTTTGCGAGCTGCCGAAGTTTTTCCGCCGCCTTTTTTGGCCACCTTGGGAGGCTCCGGTGCCGGAGTTTTGTTCTTCAACGCTTTGTCCGGTTTTTTCTTCTTGGGTTCGGGTTTGGACTCATCCTTCATCTTCTGGGGCTCTTCCTCGGGCTCTTTCGGCACCGGCTTGGGCGCCGGTGAGGGCCTGGGTGGCTCCTTCTTGACCAGCCTGGCCAATCGTTCCGGTATTTTTACCACAGCGGCCGTATAATCCGGTAGCGGCACGTTCACCCGGGGAATAAGAAGGCCGAAGAAAATGCAGATGAGCATTGCCACAAGAACTGCGCGGTGAAAGCGCCTTTCGCTCTCGGCCTTCTTGGTCCAAGGCATGATCATGGCACGATAAGGAACGGGCGAAATCTCCCGTTCAATGACAAACTCTTCCCTGCGCCGTTCCTCACGCTCATAGGCTTCCTGGACTTCTTCGGAAAGATAGGCCAACTCGTCGTTTCGCCTGTCGATCTGTGCCTGGAGCCGTGCCTGATTTTCGTCAATCTCACTGATTTTCTGTTCGAAACGGTCCACGCGGCCTCGAATCCGTTCCAGGTGTCCGGCGGCATCCGCTTCCCCAGGGATTCCTTTCCAGAAAAGTCCCCCCGCTTTCAGTTCCGCTAGTTTGTCGAGTGCATCGCAGACATTCTGTAACGCATCGAATCGCTGTCTGGCGGCGGAAAACTTTTCGAGCTCTGCTGCTACAACGCCCAACTGTTCTTTGAGCATCTCGCGCTTTTCGCGGATTTGCTCGATCTGGGCGTTGAGCGGCGCCAATTCTTGTTCTAATAAGGAAGTCATCGCGGCCTTTCCACTATCTCTGTCCGGCCTTCTGAACAACGGCAAGTGAAATTCTGCCGTATCCAGAACGCGTGCAGGTTGACATTATTTTTTTAAGCACTTGAAACGGTATCGTTTTATCCGCAAGGATAGTGACCTCCTTGCTTTCAACGACCGTCTTGGTGCTGATCCCGATAATATTTCGTTCAATCTGCTTCAACCGCTCAGTGATTTCAGCAACCGTCCCCATCTTGGCATCCAGCAGTTCGAGGGTGTTCATCACGGCCTTGCCTTGAACCAGCACCGTTTCCGGGCTGACCATGATCACCACGGTTTCTCTCGGCTTGGTCTCGACCACGGAATCGGGCAGCTTGATTTGCTTGGGCGCTTCCACAACTTCGCTGCCGGAAGCGTGGAATAACAGAAAGAACACCAGAATAGTGAAGACATCCATCAGGGATGTCAGGTTCAAAGCGGTCACCATTTTCTTGTTTCGCCCCATCCGTCTAATGCGTTTGCTGTTTCTCATGGTGCGTCTCCTATGGATATGTCGGGAAAGAGCAACATTCTTTGAACCTCTTCGCTGCCATCTTCCCGGACTTCAGCGCCGCGCACCGCGTCCATGATCTGAATCAGATAGTCGTACGCTATTTCAGGTTCCAGAAGGATCGTTGCGTCTTCCTTGTCCGGGTACTGGGCTTTCAGGCGCATGAGCATTTCAGACAGCATCTCCATATCGTATTGATCGTCTTTTTTCGGAATTGCCGCCTCAACGTACGACCCGTTGGCGATCTCCAATCCCGTTTTTCGGACGATCACTTCAATCGAGAAATTCGGCTTGTTCGATTCCGATCCGCCTGCGGAGGTCGGAACGCTCAACTCAATGATTGTCACGCGCGAGAAAACGGCGCCGATCAGCAAAAACGGTATCAGCACCACCATCAGGTTCATGAAAGTGGTTACATCCAGTTGACCTGTTTCCTGCATCCGCCTTTTTTTATGATTTCGTCTAGTCATAATCAACTCGCTTCGATTTGGCGCTTGGCAAAATTGGAGATGGTGTTAAGCGCCTTGACCGATGCCATCTCCAGGCTGTCTATGATCTGACCCGTGGTCGATGTCAGCTTGGCATGAAAAAGCAGAAGCGGTATCGCCGACATTAGGCCGAAGGCCGTGGTGTTCATTGCCACCGATATACTGGCGGACAGCAAATCGGCCTTTTCGGCGGGGTTCGCATTGGCCACCGCGGTGAACGCCTCGATCAGCCCCATGATGGTGCCGAGCAGCCCCAGCAGGGTGGCGATATTCGACAGCAGTGCCACGTATGGGGTGCGCTTTTCCAGTTGAGGGATGATCTCCATCATGCTCTCTTCCATGGCGATTTCGATGTCGTCGCGACGCCGAACCGCACCCTGGCGCGCCAGTCCCATTGCCAGCATTTGCGAGATGGTGGATTTGTTCTTGTTGACCATTTGCCGCGCCTTGTCGAACTGGCCTTTGACCAGTACCGGCTGCAGCAATTTCCACATACTGTGGTTGGCGCTGCGGATGCGGCTCAACTGAAACCAGCGTTCGACCACAATGGCCATGCCGGCCGCAAACACCAGCAGAATGGGGTACATGAACAGCCCACCCTTTTGAAAAAATGCTACGATTGAATAAAAAATTTCCATGATACATCTCCCTTACAATGAAGTTATTCTGCGGTGCTGACGATATAAAAATCCAGCTGCCGCTTGAAAACATCTCGATCAACCGGTACATCGCCCTCGTTCAACAACGTATTCAAGCTGGTCTCCACGCCGATTTCCGAACTTCTCCAGGGAATGATATACAGAGACTTCGGGGCTTCATCGTTGCCGACGATGGACATACCGGACATCTCCTTGGCGTCCTGTTCCTCGTTCGTTTCCTTATCCTGAGCCATGGCCGTGACGGCCGTGAACAGGACTAAACACAAGCATAGAGCTAATTTGCTATACATGTTACCTCCTTAACGGCTTCTCAGCCGGTTGCGTAAATCCACAATCCACAATTGAACCTTCTTTTCTTCAGGCCTGGCCCGGCCGTAAATCTCGTAATGCTCGAGGGCACATTCCAGGTCATCCAGATAGAGATCGCAGAGAATTCCCAGATTTCGGTGCACCGGATAGTATTCCGGAAACCGGTCGAGCGCCTTTTCATACATTGCCCGGGCTTCTTCAAAGTGCCCGGTTTTACGATACAGCATACCGTATTCATTACAGGCTGCCGGGTGCCCGGGAACCAGATCCAGTGCGGTTTTAAGATGCGTCTCGGCCTGTTCCAGGTTGTCGAGGTGCCGATAGGCGATCGCAAGGTTGATATAGGGCGCTGTGACGCCCGGCGACTGCTCGACGACCTTCTCCAACAGGTCGACGGCCTGTTCATAGTGCCCGTCATTGAGCATGGCGACGGCGCTCTGGAAATCCCTGCGCGCCGCATCGTCCAACTGAGGAACTTCCGTGATGACGAATCCTTTGCGGCCGTCAGCAAGTTGCGCCACCGTAGGCCCCTGGGTCACCGGGGGTTCCGGCACCACCGGCTCCAGATCAACCGTTCCGTCGGTGGCACAACCGGATAGAACCGACAGCACCATTGCCAGGATCACCCATCCGGTGCATATTCGCGTTTTTAGCCATTGCAGCATTCCGATTTCCATTCGTTTCATTGCACAGCGTCCTCTCCGTCAAATTTTTCTCCTTGCACCACGGCTTCCGGTGGAACAGGCGTATCACCCGTATGGCTTGAAGATCGGCCGGCCTCGGCAGACTCAGGTTCTTCGACCGGAGCAGGCTCTGTAGTTTCGGTCTCCGCCACAGCCCCGGGTTCTTCAACTGTCCCGGGATCAGCGGGTTCGCTCTCCGCTTCGGATACCGCTGCCGCGGGCGTTGCCGAGCCCTCAACTTCAAAAATATAGGTTTCCAGCGAACCGATGATGGCGCTGGCCTCTTCCGGTTTGGCATAGCGTACGGGTACGAATACGGCCAATTTCTGCAGGCTTTTTACTATCCATTCGTTGTATACACCCCGGGAAATCAGCTCGAGATTGCTCTCGTGGACAGTGATGGCTTTCTCTTCGAACGGGTAGGCCTGCTCTTCGATGGCCAGCTCGTACTGTTCCTGCTCCAGAGCGCTCAGCCCCTTTGGACGCTCGGAGGTCATCAGGGCCTGGCTGAAATCACAGTAAATCTCGGCCAGATAAAATGTCGCCGCTGCTGTGAATTCTCCCAGTTCATAATCCACGAGACGGCTGAATTTCTTCACCGCCGTTTTCATCAGGTTGCGCTTCTTGAGCAGATTCGGCTCAAAGGGTTGTACCAGCTTGACAGCCGTGAACTTATCGAAAGCCGACTCGGCCAGCACGAGGGCGCTTTTGGCGGCAAGATAGCGGGTCCGCGGGGTTCGGGCATTTCCGGCGGCGGCGTCGATGGCAACGATCTGCCTGAGCTCGTTCAGATAGGATTCCCGATCGTTCTGCTCCTTTAATATTTCGGCGATTTTGTTGCGTGTCTCCAGGTTGACTTCCACCGGTTCCAGGAAATACCCCACATAACGCCGATAAACCTCAAGCGTACGTAGTTGGCTGCCGTCTTCTGCGTACAATTCCGCAGCGATCAGCAGGGCCTCTCGTCTGATCTCGTCGTCCTGGGATTCCCTTTCGATGCGCTCGTATTCATTGGCCGCCAGGGAGAGCCGGCCATTTTCCCTGTAAACGTAGGCCATCTTTTTGGTTACCTCGGGCTGCAATGGGTGTCCGGGGAAGCTTTCGCGAAATCCTTTCAGAACGGTGGCCGCCGAGTCCCAATCCTTGAGCTCGATCAAGGCCGCGGCGCCATCGTATTCGGCGTTCGGCCGGATTTTCGAGGTCGGTGCCATACGGCCCACCCTCAAGAAGTGGTCCGCCGCAAGCCGATAATCCTGGGCGGCTTTGGCCTGCTCACCCTGCTTGTAAATCGATGCTGCGAAATTATCGACCAGGCCGCCGCGCGACTTGTCATCGTCGGGCAACAATTTCAGCACCTTAAGGTAGGCGGTTTCGGCCTCGCTGTAGCGTATAAGCTCATAAGACGAATGGCCGACGACCAGCCAGGCCGCACGGACGACCTCAATCTCGGCGTCGGGAAATGTATCGGTCAGCTTGCTTGCAGCGGCCAATGCCTGTTCAAACTCCTTCATGGCGTAAAGATCATCTGCGGCCGCCCCGAGGACGATGGCCGCCTTCTCATGGTTCGGGAAGGCGTCGGCAAATTTCAACGAACTGCGGATGACCTCCTGGTTGACCGTATCTTTCTTCTCCGCCGCGACGACATGCAGGTACTCTCGGTATGCGTAGACCGCCGCGTAGCCGGCCTGGGAGGATTTTTCGTGCAACGGATAACCGTAGGCGGTCTTCTCGAATTCTACGGCCGCTTCGCCGAACGAGCGGTTTTCCATCAGCAGATCCGCCAGTTGGTAGTTGATGTCCGGTGATTCCTTCTGCGCCGGAAACGAGCTCAAAAATTCCCGGTACCAGTGCAGCGCCTCCTTGAAATGGGCCGGCTTGTCCTCGGCCTTTTTCGGTTTCTGGTAGCAGGCGTGATAATGGTTGGCAAGGTCCATCAGGTTGGTTTTCAGATCCCCCAGGACGCCGGGACGGTCACCGGGATCGAAATACTTCCAGTATTCGGCCTTCAAACCGTAAGTCGTGGCGAATGACTTTTTGGCATCAAGGACCAGACTGGGGAATCCGCCGCCGGCATGAATTTCGATCACCCGCATATGGAAATTCGGTGCCAGCTTGTGGAACGGATTCCGGCTCACGAAGGCATTGTAGGTGGCGCTGGCGTCGGCATATCGGCGTTTGTCAAAGTAATATTCGCCGAGATTGCTGTAAACGCTGTCCTCGTAGGTGCGCTTGCCATGGCGGGAGAAGTATTCCACCACCGAGTCGGCTCCGCCGAGGTTGGAAAAACTCAAGCTGATGACGCGGAAGGTGTCTTGCGTGCGCTTGCGTTCCGGCTCATCTTCGGTCTGTTCAAAGTCGTATCCCACGGAAACCTTGTGATCCAGCAGCGCAATGAATCGATTCAAAGCCTCTTCATAGAGATCCTGCTTGTAGAACGTCCAGCCCAGTTTATACAGAGCCAGATCGTAGTAGAACGAACCGACACCGATTTCCACGATGCTCGCATAGGCATCTTCGGCATCCAGGTAGCGTTTGTGCGTAAAGAAGTATTCCGCACGCCGGAACTGCACTTCATCGATGTAACGGGAGCGGGGGAATTTACGCACTATGCGGTCCATGACCTCCATGGCCTCCTGGGTCCGGCCAAGTTCCTCATAAGCGCGTGACATCTGATACAGCACCTGGTCATTGCGTTCGTACAGGGGGTAATCGTGGAGCAGTTTCTTGTAAAGCGCCAAGGCCTCGCGGGTACTGGCCCGATCCAGATCATTTACGCCTTCGGTGTTTCCGTCTGCCGTCGCAACCGTACCGGCTACCGTCTCTCTCCGGGTTGCCCGTGTTTCAAAGTCCTCCTCGGACTCGTCGTAGACCGGACTGTGCGCCACGGCTGAGTCCGACTGCCCGCTGATGATCGAAGAACTCTCAGGACGCACCGCGCGTTCCCGGACGGGCGGCACTATTTTCTTTGCCTGCCCGGTGGGCTCAGACCCCCCGGGGAGGGTGCCGTATTCTTTTTCGATCTTCAGGTCGGCCAGACGACGCATGGCCTCGGGTGCCAGGGCCGAACCCGGCGTCTCCTCCAGAAAGCGTTGATAACTCAGCATGGCTTTGTCGATCCCGCCTTCGATTTTCTCTTCTTTGATTTCGATCTGCACATGGCGCAACCCGCCAATCGTATCCTTGTCGCCGGTCGATTGACAGGCTATCAGCACTGTCTGCAGCACCAATATGAAAAGCCCAATCCTGCTCATTGACTCAACCTCTCCTGGGTCTGGTCCCTGACGGCACGATCATAGCTGTCCGCCATGGCAAAGCGCGCCTTGATCTGGAACTCGGCCAGCCGCTCGCGGCGTCTGGACAGCTCGTTGACGGCCATGGTTTCAAGCATATGGCCCTGGCGTGCCATCAATTCTGACACCGTTGTGCGGGCCTCCCGGATCAGCGACCGCTGTCGGCGGATCCCATCGTCGTAGCCTTCGTAGCTTTGCGTGGCGGCCTGACGGGTGCGCACGAAGGCGGTGTACTGCTTTTTCAACTGATCCACCACGTGATTCAATTCACGAAGATGCGTGTGCGCTTCGGTGAAACGCCGGTCATAGTCCGTGTAGATGTTCCAGTGCAGCACCCCCCGCAAACGCTTGATCCGGGCCTTGATCTCACCGGTTACAGCCGTGCCGCCGGCGCTCAGCCTCTGTTCCAGTTGCGCGATCTGTTCACCGATGATGCGCTCTTTCGAGGTCGCCAGGTAATCGGGTCTCGGCACCACCAGCATGGCCTTCAGGCGTTTTTCGATCCGGTCCCGCTGCTCCAGGCGCAGACGCATCTGCGAGTCGAGCCGCCGGAATTCCCGATCGATAGCGGGAAGCAGCGGCTCGTAATAGGCCCGGCGCTGCTCGATGATCTCCTCGAAGGCGTCCAGATCGTTTTCCCAGGATTCCAGCTTCTTGCGCAATTCCTCCAGATCAAGATAGTTTTTCAGGGATTGCTGGAAATCGTGGGAGGCCATCAATTCCAGCAGATAGTAGGTTTCGGGAGTTTCCGGGAGTTCGCGCAGCTTGACCACCCAGTTGGCATCCTGTTCCAGTTCTTCCTGCACTAGAGCCCGCAGAAAATGACCTTCGCGGATGCTCTTGATCGATGCGCTGAGCTTGTCGACTTCGGTGCCGAACTTCTCCAGCGCGCTGCCGTACATCAGTGCCGCTTTGCTGTGCACGTTGAGCTTACCGTAGGCATAGGGAACGGCGAGCATAGCTTCCTGCACGGAGGGGTCTGTAACCTGCCGTGTCACCAGAATGCTCCAGGGCACCAGGGCCCTCTCGAACTGGTTCCGAAAGGCATCCGCCCATCCCGAGCCCAGTAACGCCCGGTTGGAGAAAGGGCCTTTCAAGCGCACCCGATCGAGTACCTGCTTGGCGCCTTCAAAATTGCGCTCATCCAGAAGTTTTGAACCCAGGACCAGATTCGATTTGTCTTTGATCGCCAGTGCGAGCGCGTGATTACTGTCGATCTGACCGGTAAGGTCGAGATACCGGCGTCCTTCCTGCTTCTTGCCGTCCCGGAGCAGGGAAATACCGAGATTATAGGTGTTGAAGCCTTCGAGGCTTTTCGCATCCTGGAGATCTCTCAGAATCTGCGCGGCCTCGGAAAAGCGGCCGTTCGCCATAAGGATTTGGGCACGCAGGAAAGACAGATCGTCTCGAATGTTCGGCGGTACGGCTCCGTGGATCCGCTCCACGGCATACAGGGCATTGAGCGGCTGGTCTTTCTGAAAATAGATTTTTGCCAGGCGGAAGATGGCCTCATTGCGCACCGGTTCCTCGACGTTTCCCTCGATGACGGCCGAGATGGCCCGGCCGGCACGCAGGTGCATCCGGTATGCCAGTTCGAAATCACCCACAGCAAACTCAGCGTGGTTGATGTGGTAATAGAGGGTATCCAGTTTGGGCTCATCGAGCCCATGGTGCTGCGCCAGTTCGGTGTCGAGTCTGGCGATTGCATCGAACCAGTCCTCTTGAAAGGCGTAGTAAAGCGCCTCTCCGAAATAGAGATCCTTCAGCGCCTTCGGGGCGGACGTACCCGCCATCGCCGAAGATACGGCAAACATCAGACCTGTTATTAATACAAACAACCTAATCATGAGCTACCGATCCTTAAACACAATATTTTGTGCAGCCAGAGCTATTTCCACGATCTCGGGCCCCACATCCTTGTCGACCTTGAAGTGCTTCTTTTTCCGGAAATCAACGCCGGCCGCAGATTTGCCGATCATAAACACCTGCAGATCATGTTCGCCGGCACGGATATTGCCGGTGTAGATGCGCTGCACCCCCCCCTTCTGCAGGGCTTCGAGTTCTTTGTAGGTGTATATGTGGTGAGCGACCGGCGTGCCGTCCAATTGGATCTCTACCGAGTCAAGGCGGAACTTTTCGTCGCCGACCAGTGACACGAAGACCGCAATCTGTGTGTTGGACGGGTACAGCAGCTTCTCTTCAAGCTGATTCAGTTGCGCCGCAATGGACAGTACATCGCTCTTTATTTCCTGAACCTGTTCATCCAGGCCTTTGATCTGTTCTCTGGAGATATCCTGTGCAAAGGCGGCGACGCTTAAAACAAGCATCGAAATCCCTAAAATGATACCTTTTAGCGGGCAAAACATGATGACCTCCTCACGTTCATTATTCCACCATTCAATATTTCCATTGTTCCACTTCAAATGGAACAACGTCGTCAAATTTCTAATACTTCCCGATCAAATTGATGAACAGACCCTGGTGTTTGTAATCCAGTTGGGTCAGATCATCCGAAAAATCACTGAAGTTATAGCCGACCCCCACCTTGATATGATTGCCCAGGTGGCGGTATAGCGCCACCAGTACACCGCTGCGACTGTCCTCTGCATCGGGCAAATCCAACTTACGCAACTCGGCCAAGGCATCCCAACGGTGGAGGAAATGCCAGTCCGCGCGCAACACATAGAGGTGGGCGTCACTGTCGAAAAAATCCTTATCCTCTCGATCCAGGGCGACCTCGCCGCGGCGGTAGGCGTATTTACCCCCCACGGTCCAGCGGGAGGTCAAGTCATACATGACATCCAACGATCCGATGTGGCTGCGCTGGACAAAGTTCGACGCTGTATCGGTGCCGTTCACCTGACCCGCCGGCGGAACATTGTAGAAGTAAGTGTACTTGAGCAGCGCATTCAAACGGTCATGATAGACGGGGCGATACGCAAATCCCATGACTGCTTCCGTATAATCGCTGTCAGAAAAATCCCCCTGAGAACTATCACTCACGGCATAATTGAATTTGCCTAGGAGTCGCATGTCCTGGGACAGTTGGTATTTAAGGCTGTTTTTCAACAGCCAAGTGGTGCGTTTGTTAGAGTTGGTATCCGGCTGTTCTACATCGTCGTTCCGATATTCCAGGGCGCTGGCGATCTTCAGCTTATCGAACCCATAGCCGACACTTACGCTCAGCGCTTTTCTCTCAAGTTCAGCGGCGGTCTGCGGATCCTGGAGGGTGCCGAAATCGCAGTGTACGCCAAAATTGAAGTGATCGAAGGGTGCGAGATCTACGCCGGCGGAATGCATCAGACCTGTGGGGACGTCGCCATGGGTATATCGCTCTTCGAGGTAGACACTCGCGCTGTCCGAATAACGCATGCGGAAACCGGAAACCATATTGCCCTTCCTGGCGCGCAGACCATTGTCGGTCCGCTCGTTCTCATGGGTATAGTTAAGGTAAATAGTGGTCCGGTCGGAATAAAGATACTCGGTCCCGAACTTAGCGCCTGTATCCTGGTCGCCACCGGAGACCTCACCGGTGATATTGAACCGGTTGGTCAAACGCAAACTGCCACCGGCACCGATCCGGTCGTTGTCTTTTCGGTTGCCGCTTGTCTGAATCGTTTTCTGCACAAAAACATAGGTCTGCCAGCGCCCGCGTGAGTCGTACAGCAGCTTGGCAACCGTATCGGTCCGGTCGCCCTCTTCCTGGGTCGCGGGTGGAGCCGCAGAGTTGTCATCACGGTTGTCATAGCGTGCGCCCAAACCCAAATCCCAGTTCTCACCTATCCGGTACTTGAGATCCAGTTCGCCGGCCTCAGTATCTAAACCGTCGCGCTGATTTTGGATGTCCACTTTCAAACGCGCACCCGCACGGTCGGTAAAAGGCAGCTTCGCTGTTCCGCCGTATTGGGTCAGATCCAGGGCGGTGGCCTGGCCCGGTGCCGAATAACCTGCTTCGAGATCCTTCAGGTAGAAGGTAATTCGACCCCGCCCGTTCTTGAAGAGGTCCTTGAAGCCCAAACTAGCATCGACGCGATAGGCCGAGGCAACTCCATCGCTGTCGTCAAAAGAATCAGAAGTGCCGATGTCGAAGCCGCCCTCAACGGAGGTCGTGGTGAGCACGCCCGGACCTTTGGTGCGGCCAGCTTCGAGTCTGAGCCACGACTCAGAGGACTTGCGAAGGGTTAAGTCCGCTCCCCCCAGGTTGCTCTCTTCCTCCTTTTCTTCATCCCGATTGGCGGTCAAGCCGAGCTTGACATAATCGCTAAACCAATAATGAACCCTGCCGCCGACCGATAGCGTGTCCGGGTCGGTAAAACCGGGAGTGTACTCATAACGGACCACCAGGAAAACGGGGTTTCCTTTGATAGAGCGGTCGTGCACCAGCAGACCGTCGTCCGCCGTTGCGGGCAGGGGTTGCGCCAGCATGATTCGCCCCTGCAAATAGTCGATGTCGTAATCGAGCACCGGCACCAGGTCTTTAACCTCCAGAACGATATCGGAATCCTTGTCGCGGACCTCGATGCGTATACGCTCGGAACCCCTCAGAATGTCCTGGTGGTGCAGGAAATAGAGCGATCCGTCCGTGCCCAGAAACTCATCGCGCTCTGCCACGGTACCCGGGTCCGCGGCAAAGCCATCCAACAGCAGGCGCGGCTCGCCGAAACTGGTGATGTCAAGGGGCTGATAATGCAGATTGGCGCCGTACAACCCACGGTCGACTTGTGCTAAGTCAGTATCGTAATACTTGATATTGTAATTACCCCAGAACCCGTAGGTTTTATCCTTTTTCAACTTGACATAGAACTTGCCCGAGGTCGGCGCATTTTCAGTGACGGTGCTGTCATCTCCGTACGTCGGGTAGAAGTAATCCGGATCAATTCGCCGGAACAGGACATCGGAGTAATCCGAATCAATTCGTCGGAGCAGGGCGTCAGGGGCTTTGTCCATGAAATTGGAAAAGATTTCATCCAAAGGGCCTTCACGCGTATCGGCACTCGCCGTCAGCGACCAGCCATTTTCGAATTTGCCGTTTGTATAAAATCCCAAACGGCCCTGGAGATCCACGTCGTGACGATATTGCGATCTGTCCTGCACGAGCCGTTCGGCAGTTTCGTCAGTCTTGTTGCCCGAAAGGGTTATGTCGGCGATCCCCACGGTGAACCAGTCGCTCTTTTTCAACGCCAGGTCGCGAAGAAACAATTCACCGTTACCAAACTTGTCGAGCACGGCCACTTCAACGGTATGCGTGCCCTCCGGCAGGACTTCTTCGGCCACGAAACTGCCCGTGCCGTCTACGGGCACCTCGTAACCGGCCATCCACACCCCGTGTCCTTCGGGAATTGCTGTGCCGTAGGCCTGCACCGTACCGCCGTGAAGGGGAATATTGCGGATGGCGATGCGAGTTTCGCCATAACCAACCAGCAGTTCCTCGCGGAGATTCGCCTCGGCAACCGACGAATCGATATGGTCGGCCACCCACAGAGGCTGGCTGCTCGTTTCGTCAAAAAGCCCCTTTTTGTCGTACACCCGCACCAGGTATTGCAACTTGCGCAGCGGTGCGGAGAAGGACTCGAACTCAGCCTGCCACTGGGCCATGCCGTCAGCGTCCATCGCGATGACAGCGATGGGCGTATCGCGGACGGACTGCTCCTCTTCGAAAATCCTGACCTCCGCCCGCTTAATAAAGCTGCGGTAGTTGGTGTACAGGCGGAAGTGTACCAGGTTCTCGACAAACGCCGTATCCGCCAAATCCTGATAACGAATTGTGCGCGGCCAGGCGGTCACGTTCAGCCGCGGTTCCAGTTTCAGGCTGTCATACTTGAACTGGATTTGAGCGTCTTCAAGGGCCACGTCGGTGCAGCGCTGCACATCCGAGCTGCATTTGCCCGGATCATCGATGGGCTTTCCGTCCACGGTGATACGCATGAGATTCAGAGCAAAGGGATCGACCGGATGCACCTCGCGGGTCAACGGGGTGACCTCCACCCCCTCGTAGTCATCGCTGACGATCAGTTCATCGTAGACAACTTTCACTTCGACGCGCGAGGTGTCGGATTCGATAAAGCCGGCGTTCACCACATCGTCAGACTGGACATAGCCGCGGCCGTCGAACTCCGCCTGCCCCTCCGTCAATCCCATCTGCTCGCTGACGGCTGCCATGGCGCGGCGTGCGCGCGCCATGGACAAGCCGATGTCATCCCCGTAAACCGCGGCCGTGCGCCGATCGAGGCGTTTGTTGCCGGTATATCCAACGAACCGCAGACGCACATGGGTCTTGTCGCTGATCTCATCCATGATGCGGCGCAATTTCTCGGTGTAGCCATCCGGTATTGCAGGTTTTCCGTTTTCAAACAGGATCGGATCGATGCCGCCCGACGGCGAATCGTAGACACGGATGACGGTTTCGGCACCAGGTGCGTCCGGGCACAGTTGAGGCTCATCGGGCAGATCCTGCAGCGGATCGTCGTGCCAGAACTCGACTTCGATACGCCGGTTCAGCGCTCGTCCTTGTTGCGTATCGTTTGAGGCGATGGGCTGCGACGCTCCCCTGCCTTCGCTTTCAACAGCGGAATTGGACAATCCCATCGCTTCCTGAACAGCGATTGAAATGCGACGGGCAACCGCTTTGGAGAGTCCGGTTTTGTCGCCGTAGATGCGCTCATTCCGTCCTTTCAGGGGGATGTTATCCGTATAGGCGATAAACTTGACGACGAGATTCTGTTTGCCGTTGAAATTGGCAAACGCACGCCGGATCTGGCTCAGGAATACGTCGGGCACATCCGCAAAGCCTTCGTCGTAATGAAGGGGGGCAATCAGATTCTTTACGCGCGCCCTATGGGAATGGCCGTCCTTGTAACGCAATTTACAGACGGTCTCGGTCCGGCAAACCTTGACGCGATTTACCTCACGGGGGACGATCACTTCCTTCTCGACCTGCTTTTCACTGATTTCGTCATACCAGACCTCCACCTCCACGCGCCGGTTGAGCTTCCGCCCTTCCTCTGTCGCATTACTTGCGACCGGCTGGCTGTCTCCAAGCCCCTCATAGGAGATGGCTTCAGGGGGAAGATCCAGCGCACGCTGACAATATTCGGCCACGGTGCCCGCCCGTTCACGCGACAGCCCCACATTGTCGCTGTATTGCTCTATCAGTTCCCCCCTGAGCGGCAGGGAATCGGCATGACCCACAAAGTGGAGTCGCACATTGGTACGATCGTGCATACTGTCAAGCACATCTTGTAGAAGTTTCAGGTAGTTCTCGGTAATTTCAACTTCACCAAGACTGAAATGGATGGGCGGAACCAGGTTATCAAGTTTGATGGTTTTCAAATCCTGTTCAACCACTTTGCGTATCTCCGTTCGATCCCCTTCATCATTTTCAAAAATGGCAGGATCATGGATCCACGAAGTTATGGACTGGTCAGCCGGCAGATGCATCTCCACCGCTTCTCCGGTCGTATTCGTTTCCCTTGTACCTGTTTCTGCGCATAAAGCAGTCTCCGCTCCTGCCACAGTGACAACACACAAACACAAGATTGCTATACCGTGCTTCAGCAAATATCTCATCATGATGAACAGGTTATGTAATATGGGTTCCATCATTCTGTTATCACTGACCGGCAAGCGGCGCACCGCGTCGCCAGAAAATTTCGGTTTCGATGGTCAGCCGGTAGTCACCACCCGACCGTTTCCACTCTTTGGTAATCATCTTCTTCAATGCCTTTAGACGTTTTTGGACTAAACTTTCTTTTTCAATATCGCCAAGATACGACAGACGCAGTACGGACGGTGCCTTTTTCAGTTCTTTAAGCAACCGGGCGATCCTGGGTATCCACTGCATTCGCATTTCTGTGGTATTGGGCTCGAACACACCGTCGGCGATATCGATTCGCACCACGCGGTGAATGACTGCGCCGAAATTGAATCGGATCATCTTGCCGCGGGTGACGCGCTGAATGCGTGGATTTTCGGTCGTCAGGCGATAACCGGTGGGCAGGCTGCGCTCGTCCAGCTTGAGAATAAAGTTGCTGCCGCGATCCTCGTCGGGCACCGCCGCGCAGGTAATGTGGAAGCGCCCATATTCATCGGTAACGGCGATCAAGCCGCGCACAGTCACCACGCGAACTCCGTGTAAACCCATCTCGCCTTGGTCTTGCCGCCCGTTCAGATTGCGATCGTCGAACACCTTGCCGATCACATCAGTGCAATCAAAGTCTGGGTCTGGAATGACCTGCACAGTGGCCTTCGCTACCCCAGAGATTTGGCCCCCGGTGGCGGTGTTGAGCACCAGCGCCCGGTTGACGTATTCACCTTCGGAGACGCCGGAACCTACCACCAGCAGCAACTTGATGGTGTGAGTCTGATTAACCTGCAGGTCGAGGTTATCCCAGGTCAGATTCAGACCGTTGACGCTTGGATCCACCGAATGGCCGTTCAGGCGAGCGGAACCCTTCACGTATTTGAAGCCGGCCGGGAAGCTATCGACGATGCTGATGTCTGACAGCGGCGCGCCAAACACGTTGGTCATGGTTATCGTGTAGGGCACCAGTTCTCCCCGGGTCACGTTGATCAGGGACGAGGACTTGGTTATGGCTACGGCCCCATCCAGTTCGGGATCGATGGGGATGAGATTGTTGAAGATCTGACTCTGGCCGGGCATGTTTCCATTGCTCAGCAAAAGGTGCAGATGATAGATGGTACCGGCCGTGCGCGGCAGAACCGATGGTGGCGGCACCGCCGGGGAGGCCGTAACCTCGCAGTACTCAGTGGTGGATAGCACCGCATCGTCCGCACTGCCGGGGCAGGCGGGAACGGAGAACGGCAACGTGGCTGCATCACTAGTGGGCGGAATGATCCGAGACGGCATGGACTGGTAACCGGTGGACGGCGGTGTCACTTCGATGAGATAGGCGCCGCCCGACGGACAGGAGGCGGCGCTGAAGTTCAGGTCGAACTTGTAGAAGCCGTCCTGAGCCGTGACCTGATTCTGCTGGACCGGATCATCGAAGCATTGGCTCGGCAGGGCCCCACCGGTCGCCGCGTTCAGCAGCGCCAGTCTGGCGCCGGCAATCGGCACACGCGCAACCGAGTTGTACACGGTGCCGTTGGGCCAGATCGGCAGATTCAGATTCTGCAGATTGGTGCCCGAGGCGACGGTAATGGCGCTGATCCGCTGTGGGCCGTTGGTGAACGGTGAGTCGGCATAACCCAGGGCGGCCGCATTGGGGCCGGCACCCCTTGCGCTAAATCGCAGTTCATAAAGGTCTGCCGTACCCTGGTTGGGCAGCAGGCCGTTCAGTCGATAGTCTCCGTTAACATCGGTGGTCACCGTCGTAACCAACTGACTGTTGTGATAGAGCGCCACCGACCAGCCCTGAAGCCGATGCTCGGAGCTGTCATAGATCCTGTCCAGATTGGCGTCGTGCCAGACGTTACCGTTAAGAGCGGCGCTGCCCGGCGTGCCGCCCACATCGATGGATACGCTGGCCGAGTCGGTCTGGGCGGGGTTGTTCCAGCTCACCACACCGGTATTGGTGATGGTGGTGCCAATGGTGATGGCAGGGTTGATCTGAACCCGGAACCGCACGACGGCGCTGTTCCCCGGCGGCAGATCCCCATAGGTTGCACCATAGTCCGCCGTGAGCATGGCGCCGGCATAGGTCACGCCGGTGAGGGCCCCGTTGAGAGTGCCCGATCCGGCGACGTAGGTCACCTGGCTGTCCAGGGGTGGTCCCAGATCGTCGGTAATCACCACGTTGACGGCCGGCAGGCTGCCGGTGTTGGTCGCCCGGATGGTATACTCCAGCTGACCGCCGGCTGAAGCGGCCCCGCCGCCCACCAACCTCACCTCTTTGGTAATCGTGAGCAACTGGACATTGCCCACCACAATGATGGTGGGCTGATAACCGTTGGAGGGCAGTCCGTCGGTATCGGTCAAACCCGGCGGCAATTCGTTGGAGGTCAGATCGCCCTGGTTGCTGATGATAGTGCCGCTGGGCACGCCGAGGTTGACCGCTGCCTCAAAGGTGATCACGGCGTTTTGTCCGTCAGAAACGATACCAGCCCCCGGGTTGTCGCCGGACTGCACCGTCAGGCCGGCGATGAGAGGCGACACGCCGCCGTCAGGTCCCAGGAATGCACCGTTCAGTCGCAAGGAGTCCGCCACATAGGTGGTGTTGGCCGGCACGTTGTCGGTGAGCACCACGCCCGTGGCTGAAATGGCGCCGGAGTTGCTGATATCGATGGTGTAAAGCAGCACGTCTCCAGGATCGACAATGCCCGGCGTGCCGAAATCCTGTGAAACCACCACGGTCTTACGAGCGTAAAGCAGGGGCAGGTTGCCCACCACATCGCGGGTGGGGTCGTCGGGCACCGGTGTGTCGGGATTATCCGAGGGCTGGTCGGGCTGCGGCCCGCTACCGGCACCGTCGCCGCTTACAAAGCCCTGATTCTCGATGACCAGACCGTTCATGGCACTGGCATCGACCACCACATCGAAAATTACCGTGGCGACGTTGGTGGCCCCCGGCGCGGCGTCGGCCCGCATGTGCCCTGGCGTTAGGTTTTCGGGGGCGTTGATCAGGATGCCGCTATGCAGCGGATTGACGCCCGGGCTCGAGTCGGACACCGTCGTCCCGTTGAGGGTCGTGCTGTTGGCCACATAGGTGGTATTGGCCGGCGTGAAGTCCCTCAGCCGGACGTTGACCGCATCCTCATCACCGATGTTTTTGATGCTGATGGTATAGCGCAGGGTTTCGCCGGCCATCAGTACAGCGGGATCTCCGGTCATGTCGGTGGAGATCTTCTGCACCTGAAACTGCGGCGCCGAAGCGATCAAGGTCTGGGTTGGGTCTGTGCCGCCTGGCAGGTTGGGGTCGTCGCTGAGCAGCGGGTTGGGGTTGGCGGAAACCAGCTCGGCCTGGTTGAGCACAACTGTGCCGCTGACGATCACAGGCACCAGGGTGATGTCAAACTCCACCACCAGCGTATCGTCGGGGGCCCCTTGGGGTCCGATACTGAGGTTGGCGACATTGACCATCCCGGTACCGTTGGTGCCGCCCAGTGGGTTGGTGCCCGATGTGTTTGCGCCCACGGGCACACTGGTCAGAGCAAGGCTGCCGGCAGCGAAAAGTGGCGGGGTGTTGAGGTTATCAACTTCATCGACGATGGAAAAGGATGACAGCCCCGCCGGGCCGGTGTTGATGACTTGGATGGTGTAATGCAGGGTGTCGCCGGGGTTGGCGTTGAGGCCCGGATTCTGGCCCGTGGTTACGTTGCGCACGCGTTTGATAAAATCCAGCACCGGCACTTCGGTGCTGACGGTGTGGGCATCCTCATGGTCGAGGGTCCCCGGCGTACCGTCGGTCAATGTGTGCGTGTAGATGCGCGGCGCGGCAGTGGCCGCTTCAGGATCAAAACTGTACCATTGAACGACGCCGGCGACATTGGTCAGGGTGGCCATGTTCTGGGTGGCAGGATCCAGTTCCACATTGTAGTTCACGATGAGACGCCGGGTGGGAGTCAACCCGCCGGATGGCGAAAGTAGTTGGATGGTCCATTCGCAAACGGGAGCACCGCTGAAGCTCACCTGATAATCGGTGCCTTCCACCAGCATCGCGGAGGCCGGTGTCACCTCGTCGGTCTCGAAGAATTGGGCGGTTACATTGCTCGAGCCAGCGCCGCAGGTGCCACCAGTGGCGCCATTGGGGAGGCGATCAATGATGGTGGGATTCCAGGCCGTGCCCGTGCTGGGATTGTGCACGTTCAGCGTAAAGCCGGCCGGGGAACCCAGGCTCATGGTGGCCGGACCGTTCTTTTCCATGGTGAGCGCATCCGGACCGACGATGGTCATATTGGGGGTGGTGTCCCCACCGCCGGGCAACTGGGTCGCGGGATCGCCGTTGATCTGGTTGTACGTGTAGGCAGCGGCGTTGTTGAATTGCAGGCCGCTGACGTTGGTGGGCGTATCTTCCAAGATCACAGTGATGTCGATGACGATCTGTTCGCCGGCCGGGATATCGATACCGATGGTGGTGTCTTCGATCACGAGGTTGGTGGCCGTGCCGGTATTGGTCGGGGTCCACGGCAGGGAGCCGTTTATTTTAGCCATACCGATGAAACTCAAATCAGCGGCCGAGGCGCTCAAATCGTCGAGGATACGCACGTCATGCAGGGCGGTGGCCTGGGGGGTAGCGGGCACGGTGATGCGATAGGTGAACGGTTGGCCCACCGCCGCGGTCAACACGGCCGGATTCTGCTTGACGAGTGCATCGGGCGTATCCGTGGTGAAGGTCACAGAGGCAACATTGCTCGGCCCGTAAATCTCGCGCACGCCGTTGATGCCGCCGAGGGTGGGGACCCCGTCGTCGTCAAAGGAATAATAGAGCTGGACCTGGGCCTGGTTGGTCAGGGTCAGGCCCGCGCCGATTCCGGTGTCCGCCTGGATCTGATAGACGATGCGCAGGGTGTCGCCGGCCGGTATGCTGTATTGATCGGCCGTACCGCTGTCGAAGTTCCAGGTGGCCACGCCGGTGGCCGAATCGTAGGCCGGTGCAAGGTTGGGCAGCACGGGGCCCGAGAGCAGTTGCATGCTGACCATGGTGATGGTGGCTGCGCCGTTGCGCATGCCCACGGGAAGGATGTCTTGGAGCACGGTATCGTAGGCCGGCGCCGTGCCGCTGTTGGCGATATCCACGGTATAGGTGACGAGCTCATCGGCGGCCAGTATCGTGTCCCCGCCGGCGGCCACAGCCGATTTGACCACCGAGAGGTTGGGCTGCAGCACATTGATGGTCTCATTGTCGGTGATGCTGGTGGCCGGACCGGTGGCCGTGTCGTAGCCCATGGCCACCGTATTGGTGAGCCCGATGTTGTTGGCCTGGGGATGGACCTCGTTGAGCACCCTGGCGCGGTAGATGATAATAAAGTCGTCGTTGGCGGAGTTGCCATCGGCCTGGTTGACGATGTCGCCCAGGGTAATGGTTACAGTGGAGGGCCCGGTGGTCGGGTTACCGGCAACCACTATGTCCGTGGCGGTGATGTCCCCATGGACAAAGGGCGCCACAGCAGCGTATGGCGCGGTGGTGTCGCCGTTGATGCCGGCGATGCCTTCGAAGACCAGCCCCTGGGGCAAGGTGTCGATGACAAACACATTGCCAAGGGTGCCTTCCTGCAGACCCGGGCGCACTTCATACTCGACAATATCACCGATGCGCACCACATCATCGCCGGCACCATAGGTATCCAGCAGGCGGGTCTTGGCGGTGGTGGTGTCGTCCCCCACCACCACGGTGGTAGTGGCCGGGCCGATGAAATAATCGTTGTAAGCCGGCGCAGCGGTGCCGTTGCGTTCGTAAATGCTGGTGCCGTCGATACTGGTCCACTGGGCGGTGGCGCTGTTGTTCAAGCTCTGGTTGATGAGCACGCTGTCATCCACCCGCACATCGTAAGCTATGTTGACGACTGCACCTTCGGTGATATCGATGTCGGCGTTGCCATCCTCCAGGGACCACAATAGGGTTTGAGCCACGGTGATGCCATCACCGGTAACGATGGGTGCGCCGATGGTGTTGCCGGCCCCGTCCACAGTGGGATTGCCGTTATACACCAGTCCCAGGCTGAGGCTGTCGTCGATGCGCAGGTCAAAAGCATCGGAGAAGTTGTCACCCGGCGCCCCACCCGCAGCAGTTAACGTCAGGGTATAACGCAGAATATCTCCGGCCTGGGGCGGATTGCCCGGATTAGTGACATTGGCCACAAACTTGCCAAGCCCCAGGGAGGGCTCCAGCACGGTGAGTGCAGCGGTGGAGTCTGTGAGGGTGACCGGAGCGCCGGTTTCGCCGTGGGTGTGGTTCAGAATCACGGAATTTTGCAAGCTGTCGCCGGCATCGGTGACCGCGTCATTGTTGATGCGGGCGAAATAGTTGATGCGAATGAGCGGATTGACCGCGTTTTGGGCGGTATCGTTCTCGGTTTGGGTGACCACGGTGCCGATATCCCAGACCGCGCTGCCGCTGGTGCCGTCTGCCGGAAAGGCATTGAAGGCCGCCTCGCTGGGCGGCTGCCCGTTGATGGTGGCAATGCCCTGGAAGGTGTAAGTGATATCGAGACCGGCATTGTTTTCAAGCAGGTAGCTCAGGCCGGCCGCGTCCAGGTTGTCGGTGGCGATGACGTTGTTGGTGACGCCTTCGGGCAGGGCGATGTCGACCTGGAAGGTTTTGTGCACCCCGATGGTGGGTATCACGGCAGGGTCGAGATCGGTCTTGGCTAAAGCAGCCGCCGGGACGGCGGTGTCATCGGCGGCGGTGGTTTCATAGTCGTTGATGGGATCGCCGGCATTGGGCAGGGCGCCGATGCGCATGCCGGTAGAGCTGCCGTCAGCGCCGATCAAACCGCTGCTGTTGAGGGCGGTGGCCTGTCCGGGCAGGGAAGTCCAATCGGCCTGGATGGTGTTGTCCAGCAGCTCTTCGGGCTGCACGACGCTGTCGACACGCACGTCAAAGGTGAAGCTGATGCTGTTGCCGGGGTCGATGCCGTTGGGCGGGTTCCAGCTGAAGATGGGCCGGTTGGCCCCCAGCGTGGTGGTGTCCACATTATCGGGTGGATTGCCGCCACCTAAATTGCCGATAAAGGTCAGGTTGCGGCCCGTGAGATCGTCCAGCACGCGCAGGTTGTAGGCCGTGGCCGTGCCGGAGTTAGTGGCGGTCACCGACACGGTGAGAATATCTCCGGCATCGGCATTGGCCACGGCAAAGGCCTTGGTCAAATCGATGAGCGGTTCCCGCACCTGGACGTCAACCTGATTGAAGTTCTGGGTGATGGTGGCACCGACTTCGTCCACGTATCTCGCAGTGGCGTTGGTGGCCGGGTCCCCATTGGAGATCACATCGGCGTCGTTGGTGCCGACAATATTTTCCACCCGGGCGATGAAGCCGATTTTGAGGTCGTAGCGGTTGCCAAGGCCGGCTGTGCCGTTGGTGACGCGTTGGTCGCCGAAATTCCATTCCACCAGATTGTCCGTACAGGTGGGGGTGATGATACCGCCGGGGTCGAAACCGGCGGCTGAATAAGGCGGCGCGTTCAGGTTCACCTGCGGGGCTTCGCTACAGACAATACCCGGTGGCAGTTCATCGCGGATCACAAAGTTGCGCAACAAGGCCACCGGCAGCAAGGTGTTGAGCCGATAATCGATCTCTTCGCCGATGGAGACACCCTGGGTACCCGGCCCTCCGGAAAGGGGCGTATTGGACAGGCCCGTGATCCGTTTTGGCTGGGTCTCCACCGGAATGATCTGCACATTGGCCGAGTCGGCAGGCGAGGTATAGACCCGTGCGCCGGCAATGTCGCTATTAGGGCGTTGCAACGCAACAGTCTGGTTGCCGAATTCCCCTTCGAGGGAATCATAGGTGGCATCGGCAGAATTGGTAAAGGTCTGCAGGGGCGCGGCATCATCGTCAAAATCGACCCGGTAGTAAAGTTGCACCGAATCGCCTGCATTGATGCGCTCCAGCGCGCTGCTGTGGGTGAAAGAGAAGGTGAGCACGGCCGAGAAGCCGTTGTCGACGATGTTGTCGCTGATGGTTCCCTCGGTTCCGCTTGTGGAACCATCCCCATCGTTGTCCAGGCCGTCGCCGCCAAAAGGCTGAACATAGGCCAGATCGCTGGTATCGAGCCGGTCGGTAACGGTGACGTCATAGGCAGGAGCACGATCCACGCCGCCGCTGCTGGCCGCGTTGGCGACCGTCAGGCGGTAGATATAGTTGTTTAAGGCGTCACCGTCATCGGCCAAGGGGACAAAGTTGCTGCACCCGGGCCCAATGCCGTAAAGCGATTCGTTGCAGACTTCTTTGACCACGGTGATGTTCGGCTCGGCAACGGTGAGGGACATGCGGCGCACTTCCACCCGTGGATAGCCTATGGTGCCGGGCCCCAGATCACGCACAAGTTCACTCAACCCATCGTGGAAAACAGCTTGGAAGGTCGATGTGAGGGTGTTGGTGCTGGGGGCCGCATGCTGATTGGGTGACGCACTGACATCGATTGGATCGTTTAACAGGCGCGTGTCCAAGTCGACCCGGAACCAGTGATCTCTCAAAGTGATGCGAGCGTCCACCGGATAATCATTAAAACTCCAATAGAGCGTCCCTTCAGCCAAATCTCCCGGAAGCGTCCAGTGAGGGGGAACAGGAGCAACAGCGCGACCAAAGACAACATTATCAATCTGACTGGTGCTGGCAGCAGAGGGATCGGTGCTCGACACATACCCCTGCCCATTGGGAAGCTCATCATTCACTCGTACATGCTGCACTGCAATGTAGGTAAAACCCGGCGTCTGAAAACCGAACCAGCCGCCGGTGTCGATGTGGTAGGTGCACTCTTCGCCGATCTGCACCTCAAGATCCGGGGATCCGGGCGGTGGATTGTTCTCCGAGCAATTGCCCACCTGGGATTTAAGCAGATTGAAGCCCACTACACGGGCACGGATGCCGTCCAGGCTGTAATTGTTGGCGCGATCGGTGCCGCCGTCCGAACGTGCCGGGACATTGATGGTTGGAAAAGTCAGCAGGGTGCCATCGCTGAGAGTGATCTCGCCGAAGACATCGGCGCGGAAGGTCAGATCGTCAGCGGCAATGTCCGCTGGAACCGTGCTTTTTACCACTTCAAAATCGAGGTCTCGCGTGCCTCCATTGCGCGCGATGTCCGAACCGGTGCACTCATAGATGGCGGCCCCCGCAGGGATGGGCGCCGGCAGTTGCCACTCGTCCAAAGGCCGCGGAGGAGAGATGAGGGAACATCCGCCGGGCACCGTGACAACGTCCATGGTCTGACCGAAAGTGACATAGGTTGTGTAATCGGCGGCAGCGTGACCGCCACGGTTGGTCACTATGACCGTCAGGGGCAGCCGTTGGGCCGGATCACCGGTGAGGATAAAATCCAGCACGCCGCCGGAGATGTCGATATCCAGATCCTCGGGTCTAGGATCATGGGTGGTGACGAGGGTTTCGCGCGTGATCCCGGGAGTACAGAAATTCTCAAAGTCAACATCCAGCGTATTGGTCAGGTTGTTCAGATCAGTGACATGATCGGGGTCGGTGCCATCTCCCGGGACCTCTTCGCGTACATCGAGATCAGCCGTCTTGTCATAGGATTCCGGCCGGACCAGGACAATACCGAACGTGACGACCAACTGATCGCCGTTTCGCAGCATATTGTCCTGTTCCGAATAATTGGGATTGGCCTCGGAACTGGTTAGCGTAAATTCCGGGGTGTTATTGTCCAAAGGATCGGGATCGGGGTTGTCCCATTGAATCTGGTTGGTCAATCCAGGATAATAGCCGTAGGCGCCCGTGGCCGTGATGGTCGGAGTGTACGTAGCATCAACCATGTATTCCGGAGGAAGATCATTCCGAAGCCAGAGGTCAGAGACCGTACCTCCGGTATTGTTGGTGATGATAATTCGGACCCTGCCCTTGGCGCCGGCAACTGGGTTCCCGCCATACCCGATGTAACTGACCTGGATATCCAGGTCGTTATTCGACTGGGTACTCAAAGTGACCGAAACATCGGCCAGGGGGCTGCCCGTAGAGGTCCGGTTGATACCGCCAGCCCCAGCGGGAGGGGTATCGGCCTCGCAACCCCATTGTATATCACCGACCGTGTTGGTTCTGGGGACCGAACAAGCGCCAATGCCGGGGGCCGCAACCGGGATTTTGCCTACCAGAAAGATATCGGTGTTGCCGCCCTGCGGTATATCGACATCCACTGGGTTTGGCGGCGGTGCTAAGTCGTTATTGGGGTTGCCGAACGGGTCGTCCACATCGTAATTGAGGACACTGTTGCCGGCAACGCCGACACATCCCATGGTACTGGGACCAGCGCCATTTGTGGTAATGGCGATTTGCTCCGCCGCAGCTTCCGTAGGACAGATGTATCGGATGTCGATGTTGCCGGATTCCATCACATCGTCCAACCGCAGGTCCTCCAGGTCGGCATCTCCGTTGTTGTTCACCCGAATGTGCCAGATCACATCATCGTTGTCGTTGCCGTAAACGGTTGGCGAATAGCCACCCTGGGCCGCATCAACATTACGTCCCCTCTTGGTGACTGCGGGGTCCGGCTCGCGCAACTGCAGGGTGTTCGATCCTGTGGTGACCGTTGAAGGCATGAGCGGACATGGAACTGCGGGTAAAATGGTTGTGTCTTGTGCGGTGTAGGTAAGCTCTGCCTCGATAACGCGCGTGGCGCTGATCAGCCCCTCCTGGGTCAGCCCGCCGTCGCGAGTGACGGCAAAGGTGAGGGTGATGGTGGAAACGTCGAAGGGATGCGGATCGAAAGCCAGACTGCCAAGTTCTGAGATCTGGAGCGAAGACCAGGTCAGGATTGAACCATCGGGGCCGCTGACGGTTGGGGCGCCCCCAACCTGCAAAGGACCGCTGTTTACACGGTAGGTGACCTGCGGTGCGGGAGCGGTAGAATCGAAGGTGA
>JAIVWI010000020.1:0-25881 GCA_048636595.1 Oceanospirillum sp.
CCTGGTACTGGGGAATGCTGTCCTGGTTGGTATCAAACCACCAAAGATCGACCTCCCTCCATGGAACTAAATTTCTGGCCGGGATTGCTCCGGATCACATTAATAATGTGTTTTTTACCAATTCAGGTTCTGAAGGTAACGATACTGTACTGCGGATTTTGAGCCGCTATTGGGATTTGGAGAAACAGCCGAAAAAGCGTTACGTAATCAGCCGCAAAAATGCCTATCACGGCAGTACCATTGCCGCTGCGACACTGGGCGGAATGAGCTTCATGCACAAACAGTTCCACACCATCCCCAATGTCGTACACATTGATCAGCCATACTGGTATGGCGAGGGTGGCGACCTCAGTCCGGAGGAATTCGGCATTAAAGCGGCACACGCCCTTGAAGAAAAGATCCTGGAACTGGGTGAAGATAACGTGGCCGCTTTTATTGCTGAACCCATACAGGGCGCCGGCGGAGTAATCATCGCCCCGGATAGTTACTGGCCGGAAATCAAGCGGATACTCAACCAATACGATGTCCTGTTCATTTCCGATGAAGTCATATGTGGCTTCGGCCGCACGGGCAAGTGGTTTGGTTTCGAGCACTACGGAATGAAGCCCGACATGATCAACTTCGCCAAGGCGGTGACCAACGGTTTTCAGCCTCTGGGCGGTGTCATGATTGCTGACAGGATAGCCGATGTTATCAAATCAAAGGGCGGAGAGTTTGGCCATGGCTTTACCTATTCCGGCCACCCGGCAGCTTGCGCCGCGGCCCTGGCGACACTGGATATCATCCAGAACGAAGGCATTATTGAGCGGGTGGCGAACGATATAGGCCCTTACTTCAAACAACAGCTGGAAACCCTTGGTGATCATGTACTGGTGGGTGAAATCCGCAGTCTCGGCCTGGTCGCCGCAATTGAACTGGCGGAAGACAAAGCCAGCCGCAGCCGCTTCGATGAAGATAAAGGTGCAGGAGCCCTGTGCCGTGACGCCAGTATTAAACACGGCCTGGTAATGCGTGCGACCGGTGACACGATGATCATCGCACCGCCGCTGATCATGAGCAAACAACAGGTTGACGAGTTGGTGGCCAAAGCCCGCAAAGCGCTGGATGATACAGCCCGGGCTTTGGGCGTATCAGCTGCATAATTGAAATGAACCTCATTCAATGGAACGGGGAACCGTCTGAATATGATCGAAAATAAAGAAAACAGGAAAGTGTCGGGGCAGGCGCCTCCGGAAGAGCTATCCACTTTTCTGGAGTTGCTCATACCTGATATGAATGGCATTCCCCGGGGGAAAACCATTGAGGCCAGGTCCTACGATAAAGATGAATTACCCCATCTGCCGGCTTCCGTGTTTTTCCAGACCCTCACCGGCAACTATGCCGATGTCATGCCTGCCTACGATGAGAAAGACCAGGACCTTTTACTCAATCCCGATTGGTCCACCTATCGTCGCGTTCCCTGGCGAAATGACGACCATGCACAGGTTATTTGTGAGTCGCTGGACAAATCGGGCCTTCGCAGCGATTTCGACCCCCGCAATGTACTCAAACGTATATTAGCGCGATTCGCAGAGGAAGGACTGGAGCCAATCATTGCTCCTGAAGTCGAGTTTTACCTGATTAAACCAGTCGCAGACCCCAGCCAGCCGATTGAGATAGCACAAGGCGTGGATTATCACACGGATTTTGGCGGCGAAGCACTCAGTATTGATGCGCTGGACAAGTTCAGCAGCTTTCTCGATGAACTACGCGACATGTGTACAGCCACAGATATTCAGCTTGCCGCCATTGTCCATGAATTGGGCCCGGCACAAATCGAACTCAATGTTGCGCATGGCGATGCGCTCGGGCGCGCGGACCAGTTATTCCTGTTGAAACGTACGGTAAAGGCCTGTGCCCTGCGCCACAACATGACTGCCACATTTATGGCCAAGCCCCTCGCGGACATGCCCGGCAGTGGATTGCACCTTCATTCAAGCCTGTATAAAGACGGTAACAATATATTTGCGCTTAATGATGGCCTGGCGCCGGTTGCACTCAAACAATTTATTGGCGGTCTGCAACAACATCTACCGGATGCATTCAGCTTAATCTCCCCCAGTATCAACAGCTATAAGCGCTTTGTGCCAGACCTTTGTGCACCCATTAACCTGCAATGGGGCTATGACAATCGAACCACGGGGTTCCGCATACCCTACGGTGCGGATGGCAATGGGCGGGTAGAAAATCGCATTGCCGGAGCAGATGCCAATCCCTACCTGTTTATTGCTGCGCACCTTGCCTGCGGATTACTGGGTTTATTGAACGGCATTGATGCAAGCGAACCGGTGGAAAAAGACGCCTATGACATGCCGGCAGACTTGCCCGAAAATCTTACCCAGGCGCTGGGCAGACTGGAAGCAAGTGAGGCGCTCACAAAATTGCTCGGCAAACCATTCATTGACGCGTTCATCTCAGTGAAGCGGAATGAATTGCACCACGCAAACAGAGACATAACACCCTGGGAAAGGAAATTTCTTGGGAGTCTCGTTTGATATGAATCTCAAACGTGACCTCGACTGAAAAACAAGACCTCACTGCCGGCCCGGTAGCCTCGCACCTGTTTCGCCAGGCCACGCCCTTTGCTCTGAGCCTGGTGGCTCTTTTCTCCTTCGAAGCCGTCGACCTGTTTTTTATTTCGCAACTGGGCGATGCGCCGCTTGCCGCCATCAGCTTTACTTTTCCGTTGATCTGGCTGATCTACGGTATCGGCATCGGATTCGAGGCAGGTGCGGCCTCCTGCATCTCGCGTGCTGTGGGCCGCGGTGACCGGGAACAGGCGCGGCGACTGACTACGGATACCGTGGTGCTGGGGGCACTGGTGGCGCTGGGCCTTTGTATTGCAGGTTTGCTGAGCATCCGGCCTGTTTTCAGTTTGCTGGGCGCGACCGATGAATTGCTGCCCCTGATCGCTCAATACATGCATGTCTGGTACTGGGTGGCGCCCCTGGACGTGGCCTTGTGGACCTCACTGGCCGCTATCCGCGCCCGCGGCAATGCATTGTTGGAAAGCAAGATAATCACCGCCGCCGCTCTGCTGAACCTGATGCTCGACCCCATATTCATCTTCGGCCTGTTTGGTTTTCCACGGCTGGAAATACAGGGCGCGGCGCTGGCCACACTGGTCTCCACCGGCATCATGCTCGTTTTCACCATGTTGTACCTCCATGGACGCCTCAGGATTTACGCCAGCCCCTTCGCACCCGTTCGTGTCATCCTTGATTCCTGGCGCCACATGCTGACGATTGGCATCCCGGCGATGATCACCAACGCCATCATTCCCGTTTCCAACGGTATCGTTGTCGCGATGATCGCTGTCTATGGCGTCGATGCGGTGGCGGGCTTCGGCATCGCCATGCGGCTCGAACCCATTTTCCTGATCCCGTTTTATGCCCTGTCTGCGGTTTCCAGTCCTTTCTTCGGTCAGAACATCAGCTCCGGCCGCTTCGACCGGTTGCTGGAGGCACGGCGCGTAGCGACCCGGTTCTGCATAGGTTTCGGCCTGGCGCTGGCGGTGACGTTGATCATCATCGCGCGGCCGTTGATCGGCCTGTTTACCGAGTCAGAAGTAATTGGGCGCATCGCGCTGCAGTACCTGTGGATTGTTTCGCTCTCCTGGGGCGCCTACGGTCTGGTCATGATGGTAAATGCATCATTCAATGGCATGGGTAAACCACTCCCGGGTGTGGTGATTTCCGCCTGCCGCGTAATCGTCGTATTCTTGCCACTGGCCTTTCTTGGCCGTTGGATGTTCGACCTTGCGGGCTTGTTCGGGGCAAGCCTGGTTGCCAACCTGGTGATGGGCCTGGCCGGCTTCACCTGGCTGGGCCACCAGATCAGGGCGAGCCAGGCTTAGCCCCGCTGGCCAGGGGCCTTCTTCATGGAGTTGCAGACTTCTTGAATGAGCAACAATTTAGATAAAAACAGCCAGAGGTAAGACAAAAACGACCATGAACAGACAAGAAAAACACTCCGAACAGGCCTACCGGAACCTGAGTTTCTGGCTCGACAGCGCCCCTGGTTCGCTCGCGCCCCGGCCCGTGCTGGAGGGCGATATCGAGGTCGATATTGCCATTGTCGGCGGTGGTTATACCGGTTTGTGGACCGCCTGGTACCTGAAACAGGTCGACCCCGGCCTGAACATTGCCATCCTCGAGGCAGAAATTGCCGGATTCGGCGCTTCGGGCCGCAATGGCGGCTGGTGTGCGTCTTACCTGTCGGGAATCGAACACTGGCTCAGTGATCCGGACGCTCGTGATGGCGCCGTCCGCCTGCAACGGCAAATGTTCAATGCCGTCGTGGAAGTCGGACGCGTAGCACAACAGGAATCAATTGATTGCCATTTCGAACAGGCCGGTGCACTGGAAGTCGCTGTGCAGCCAGCACAACTGAAGCGCTTGCGCGAAGAACTGGAGTACATGCACGGTCAGGGCTTCAGCGATAAAGACTATCGTTGGCTGGGTGCGGATGAAACCCGCGGCCTGCTGAACATCGACCAGTCGCTGGGTGGATTGCTAATGAGCCATTGCGCCACGATTCACCCGGCCCGCCTTGCGCGGGGATTGGCCCAGGCTGTCGAAAAGCGGCAGGTCAGGCTCTGTGAGCAGACCCCCGTAGTGGAAATCACCGGACGGCAACTGCGCACTCCGCGCGGAAACGTGACAGCGCAAACAATTGTACTGGCCACAGAGGGCTACACAAACACCCTGCCCGGCCAGCAGCAACGCTTAATTCCGTTGCATTCCATGATGGTGGTTACCGAACCCCTGAACGCGGAGCAGATCGAGGCCATTGGTTCTCCAGCGCGCTATGCTTTCGGCAACCTGGACCATATAGTGACCTATGGCCAGCTGACTGAAGACAAGCGCATCGCCTTTGGCTGCCGCGGTTCCTACCACTACGGTTCAAAAATTCACCACTTCGATCCGGCTGAAGCCGAATTCGACATCGTGCGAAAAACCCTGCTCCGTTTCTTCCCTGTTCTGGAGGGCATCCATTTCACTCATGCCTGGGGTGGCGCCATGGGCGTTTCCCGTAAGCTGAGGCCGTCCGTTAATTATAATCCGGCCACAGGAATGGCCTGGGCGGGCGGTTACTTCGGCAATGGCGTTGGCGCGACCAACCTGGCCGGCCGGACCTTGGCAGACCTGATCCTGGGTAGGGACACAGAGCGAGTGGATACACCCTGGGTCAATCCACCCGACAGTCATGACAAATGGGAACCGGAACCCATTCGCTGGCTGGGCATCAATACCAGGCGCCAGTTAATGCAACTGGCCGACAAGGCGGAATACAAAGGCAGCTTGTTCGCACCCTTGATCAACAAAACACTGGACACCCTGTTTCCCTGAGGTATTTTCCCATCAGTCCAGGAGTCCGCTGGCCGAACTGCAAACGCATTCCCAATGCTTAAAAACCCGTCATACGCCCCGGGGCCGCCCTGAGTAGCTTGAAGCTGCGAAAGCCCATATCCACCAACGGTTCCAGGTCAAAGTCGATCATGCCCAGCAATTCGCGTTCCTTTTGGGACTGGGAGCAACTGAATTGGGCATCGAAATCACCCCGGTTAATTTTCGAGACCGAGACATAACAGGTTTTCGAGGGGCAGGTGAAAGCGCAGCCTGCATTGGCGAACAGGGTGATCCGGTCCCTGGCTTCGATGGACTCCAGGAACTTCATATCTTCATTCGCGGTCATCGGCAGCACGACCTCATCGTAGATTTCAAACGCCTGGTCCAGCTTCCTGCGGGTATTGATGTTCTTGATCACGCTGGCGTCGATGCGGTAATCCGGAAAGTCCTCAGCAATCCAGCGCGCCAGGTCGTCGTTGGTGACTATTACCGAATCGGGCTTGCGGTGATATTGTTCGAGAAACTCCAGGTTATTCTCGTACTCCTCACGCGTCACGAAGTGATTGGACAGGGGGAGTCGAACACCGATACCCGCATTGTTCAACTGGCTTACATCCCGTTCCGACAGTTCCCGCTGCTTAAATGTACGTCCCCCATACAGCGTGGAGTGTTTGACAAAACCGAAAAGGCTTTCGATCCGCGCCAGCGGAAGATGGCCAAATTGGCGGCGCAAAAACCGGAATACCGGTACTTTCGGTATTTTGCTTCGGGCGGAAACCGTGAAGGTATAGTCCGGACGTTGCTGGATTTCGGCATCTGTATACAAGTATCGGAACCCCGTGTCTGGTCTGCAACGCATAAGCCTACACCAACAGGGTGGAAAACCAATAACACAGGTCAAGAAAATTGCACTAAAGAAAACCCCTGAGATCAGCCATAATTTCACCCTGTGGGCGTGGCTGGTAGGAAAAACCTGTCTGGTACCAAAGCGTACCCGGCCGAGCAGTATCACCCCGCCGCGCAGGCGTCAGACACCACCCGCAGATTTCAATATTTGGGGTCAGTGTAAAAACTATTGCTGCTGATACGCCTTCAGCCTTTGTCTCCTGGTTGTATTTTCGAGCCCGGATTTTAAAGGCGCAAAGCAGGCAAGCGCTCTACTAAATACAAGGGCAGCGAAACGAGTTGGTAGGCCACATCAAATGTCTTTTCGCCTTTCCGGATCCTGGTATTGATCATTTGCCTTGATGGTAGTCCTGTATCAAACCTGATGGCCGTGGCCCCTTTCTTCTCGCCCATAAATTGATGCAGTGATTTCAGTCTACCGGTGGCGCCGGCTTTGATTTCAATTGGAATGATCTGACCATTGAGTGCTAAAACATAGTCGACTTCGGCGTTGGTGGATCGGCCTTCTCTCAGCCAATAGGTCAGTTCCCGATTGGGTGATGTTGAGAGGATATCCTGCAGGTGTTGGCCAACAAACTGTTCGGCTATGGCGCCTTCATTGACTAACTGCGCTTTGGCCATTTGTGAAATCGAGTTCCAGCCCAGGCCGCTAATGGCATTCATCAGGCCAACGTCAAGAAAAATCAATTTGTAGGTTTTTTCCTCGATGTCTGCTTGCAGTGGAAGCCCGCTGCAATGGCTGTGAATGACTTTTGAAAGCACACGCGCCATGCATAAAAGTTGAACGTCCTTTTTTATAGTGGCGCTCTTATCATGGCTTGAGAATTGACTGTACTTGACTTTTTTGCCTACATTACGTGCAGCAAAGTTAAACACATGCTGCATGCGAGCCAGATTTCTCGAGCCGATGTATTTGGAAAAGTCTTCCCGAAAAGTTTCAATGATTGAATTGTGGACATCGCTCACGTCCCTGAGCCGTTTGGAGAGGGCATAGATTTCGACGGCCTCGGGCATGCCACCAACAAAAAAATAGGTTCGCAGCAAATCCAGCATTCGCGCGTGGATGAAGGGATCAATATCATCTCCGATTTCAAATGACCTGATGATTGACAGGAGCTTTGTTTCATCCAGTGCTTCCAGGAATTCTGTGAATGTCATCGGCCCCATATGAAGGTATTCAACCCGGCCCACTGGCATGGAGAAGTGGTGGTCGGAAAGGGCAAACTCCAGCAAGGAACCCGCAGCTAAAACCGGCAATTGTTTCATTTCCTCATAAAAATAGCGCAGTGATGGTATGGCTTCCGGCACTGCCTGTATTTCATCAAAGAACAGCAATGAACCAGAAGTAATGGCCTTGATATGGGGTAACGCCTCCAGCAGGTTAATGAGACTCACCGGGTCTTTGTGTTCGAAAGCAGGAGCCAGCTCTGGATAACGCTCCAGATTTATCTCTGCGAGATAGAGATTTTGTTCTTCTGCAAATAAATTGACCAGGGTAGATTTACCAACCTGCCGGGCGCCGCGAATAATAATAGGCTTCCTATTGGGCTTGGCTAGCCAGTTTTCTAAAATAATCAGTTGATTACGATTCAATTACGAGCCCCGCTTGTGGCTAATAAAGATGAGTTAAAAGCAGACCGTATCAAAAACAGGGTGTATTTACAATTTATAAGGTCGTTTTTTTGGGTGTATAAAGACCAATACAAGTTGAATATTTGGGGTTATATGTTGATTTGCACCGAAATTTGAACCAAAAACAATCTATATTTGCACCTTGAATTGCCCCGGCTACAGCAGTCAACCTGCTTGACAATATTGCTCTGAGCCACACCTGGATGGGGCACTTCTTGCATGCAATGTTATTGGCTATTCTGGCCAGCGCCGAATCCTGGGCGAGCAGTTCCTGCAAGAGCAAGAGCGGTTTTAGTAATACCAGGCCAGTTGGGCAAAAAAGCCCGGGCCGGTGGAAAAGTACTGGCCCTCCATGGGTGCTTCAATACCGCCGTATTCGGATCCATCCGGGCCGACGGGGATGTTCACGGCAGCCAGGATCTGCAGATTCTGCTTCCAGTCGTATTGTGCGACCAGTTGTACCAGGGTGGAGGGGTCTTCAAGATTGACGAAAAAGTTTGGAATCAACAGAAACAAGGGGCTTACTTCAATGGTTGCTGATGCCGCCAGGTAGTTACGGGCCAGGGTGAACAATTCCCCGCGTGCAATCCTTTTGAGCAATTCCGGGTTTTGGGCGAGATCACCAACGGAATATGCTCCGTTTTTCTGCCCGAAACCATTGTGATAGTACTCCAGCAGACCGCTGATATTCTTCCCGCCCCAGACCCATGAGTATGAAATGCTGGCGGCGAGTGAGAACACGGAATCGTCACCGGTGTCGGTCCAGGTAAGATCCCCGCGCCCGACCGCGCCGCCGATATTGACGATGCCGCCCAGGCCCAGGATCCGGTCATTAAAATGTTCTGCCAGCAGCAGATCGTATTCGTTCATGCCGAGGAAGCCGTGGTACTTGAAGGCCAGCGATGACTGGTCACTCTCTACATCGCCGGATCGGAGGTCGCGTCGCACGACCGCTACGGTTTGCAGGTCATTGCCGTTATTGAACAGGTACTGACCATAAAGCATGTCGTCGCCGGTCTTGTATTCCTTGTCCACTGCGGCCGGATCGAATGGATTGAAAATATCCATCGGGGTGAAAATCATCCCGTTACCCCAACTGATGGCCTGGCGCCCGAATCGCCATACCATGCGTTCACCGGTATAAGCGATGCTCAGCCGGTCAAGCCGCTGGAGCACCAACCGCTTGCCCTCGTTTTCTATCGTGTGAGTGAGGTCCCACCAGCGGCGGTCGTCACTGATGGCATTGCGTATGGGGAAAGCGGCGCCTGGAAAGTGGCGGGCCAGTTCGAGGGTGTCACCATACAAGGCGATGAATTGGTAATCGGCTTTGAAGTCCCAGTGGTTACGGTAAGCCGAAAACTTCAGGCGCACTTCCAGGTTGTTGTCCACCGAACTGTCGCCCAGCACCGGGTGAAAAGCGCTGTTATCCGGGTAGGTTGAAAAGATAAACTGGTATTTTGCGTGGCCGCTGAAGTCCCAGTCAGTTTCTGCATCAACCAGACTTTCAGTTTGCGCCGCAAGAATTCCGCAAGGCAGGCCGGCCAGACACGACCATAAAAGCCATGCCGGCAGCCGGGATTTCATTCAGCCCACTTCCTGAATTTCATCGGCGATGATTTTGCCATCCTGCATCCGGATCAAACGTTTCGCGTATCGCATGACACGCTCATCGTGAGTGGCGATCAGGAAGGTCACTTTGTGGTGCTCATTGAGTTCACGCAGCAGGTCCATCAACTGCGTGGCGGTTTCCGAGTCCAGATTGGCAGTGGGTTCATCGGCCAGGACCAGCTTGGGCTGGCTGACAATCGCGCGTGCAACCGCGACACGTTGTTGCTGCCCGCCGGACAATTGGGCCGGGTAGCGGTTTTCCAGGCCTTCCAGGCCAACTTCCTTGAGGATGGCGTATGATTTCTCCCTGCGCTCCTTTACTGTAATTCCCTGGACCTGCATCACGAATTCCACGTTTTCCCGTGCGGTCAATACCGGGATCAGGTTGTATGCCTGGAAAACAAAACCGATGTGGTGCAGGCGCAAGTCGGCCATTGGCCCCTTGCCCAGTTGATCCACGCGCCGGCCGTCGAAGTGGACCTCGCCACTGTCGAGCTTGTCGAGTCCGCCGATGGCGTTCAGCAACGTGGTTTTTCCAGAGCCGGACGGGCCGGAAAGACAGATGAACGAGCCTTCTTCAATATCGAGCGAGACGTGGTCCAGCGCCTTGATGACGACGTCGCCCTGCTGGAAAAACTTGCACAGATCGATACATTTGATGGCGGTCATTTTTGTTCCTGTTAGCCTGCGTATTGCAGGTCAAATCTTTGTAATGGCTTCTGCCGGGCTGTAACGGGACGCATGCCAGGCCGGCAGCAGGCTGGTCACCAGGCCGAGTACGATTACCACGACATTGGCCGTGGCCAGGTCGCGTAACTTCAGGGCGGGGTAGAGTGTGCTTCCAGCGCCCATCATTTCCATTCCCCTGGCAACGGCCGACAGGTCTATTCCTTCCCGCAATGGCAGGATGCTTGCAATGGCCAGAATATTGCCGGCCAGCAGGCCCAGTACCAATAGCAGTAACGATTCCATCAGGATCAGGTAAAGGATCGAGGATGGCCTCATGCCGAGGGCCTGCATCAGGCCGATCTCCCGGATGCGTTCAAAAACGGCCATCATCAGGGTATTGATCAGGCCGAAACTCAAGGCAAGAAAGATCACGATAATCCAGACCAGGACAAAACCATCCATCATGTTCATCATGGAAGACAGGTAACTTTCCAGTTCCATCCACGGCAGAACTTCACTGTCCGGCGGTGATGCTTCAGTTATGATCGTCAGCAAGTCATCGACAGCGCGGTAATCATGTCCTGCAACCGCGATTTCAGACACCATGGTTCCCATTTTCACAAGCGATTGAATGTTGGATCGTCCACCGTATACAAACATTTCTTCCTGGCTTTCGAGGCTGGCCTTGTACACGCCAACGATACGGAAACCGCGGTCGGCAACGTTGTTTTCCGGGTCCTGGCTCATCACGACAACGCGTTTGCCCAGGCCGGTCTCCAGCCGCTCGAGCAGTTTCCGCCCGACGACCAGTCCCTTGTCTTCCGGATTTTCGAGAAACCGGCCTTCAACCATGTTATCCAGGTCAAAACCCAGTGCGATTTCACCAGCCGGATCGACACCCAACAGCGTAATTCCCCGGCTGTCGCGTTCGCTGGAAATCATGGCGGGAACCCGTACCCGGCTGGTCCAGCCCGCAACTGCCGGATTTTCCAGCGCAGCAAGCAGTTCAGGGCCGGGCGCCTGAATACTGTTGTCGATGCTGGGGTCGTCGCGAAAATCTGCGTGGTGAATCTGGACGTAGCCCGGCAGGGAATCAATGCCGTCCCTGATCATCTCGTCCACCATGCCCCGCATCAGCGCCGTCATGAAAATCATCGCCCAGACACCAATCGCAATGGCCAGCAACATGATCAGCGTGCGGCGATGGTTACGCCACAGGTTGCGCCAGGCCAGGCGCATCATGGCTGGAACAGGCAGCGCGTTTGTATTCATACGGCCCTCATAGCTTCAACTGGCTGCAGGCGGAACAGCCTGAGGGCCGGATAAACTGCTGCCAGCAGGCAGAACAGGAAAACCACGCCGGGCCCGAGGATCATGGAAAAAAACGTGACGCTGGGATAAACACGGTCCGGCAGGTTGAACTTTTCTGCCATTTCTTCCATGCCGGGGTAATGGAAACCGGCGGTATTGAGGTATGAAGCAATCATCCAGCCTATAGCCAGGCCGATTACCAGCCCAATCAGGGCCATCAGAGCCGTTTCCAGCATCACCAGTGAGGCGAGTTTTCGTGGTTTGACGCCCAGTGCGGTTATCACTCCGAACTCATGGGTCCGTTCCAGAACAGACATCAACTGTGTATTGAGCACACTGAATGCGACCAGGATGATCAGCAGTCCATACATGAACCAGGCGCTGGTCAGATCCGCCTGGATGGCCTGCTTCAGACCGGGTTGCAGTTGAGGCCAGTCCAGGGCGGTCAAACTGTCTTCCCCCGTGATTTTGCTTTCTACCACGGCCAGTGTTGTGGAAACAGCATCCAGGTCATCCACAGCCACCACGACTGAATTACCGTGATCACGCATGGCGAATGTGTCCTGAAAATAGTGTAACGGCACCTCAGCCAGGTTACGGTCCAGGTCGCTGGAACCGGAATCAATAATTCCGGTAATGGTCACCACGCCCGCGGCAAAAGAGCCATCCCGGCCGCTGCCAAGCAGGGTCAGTTCATCGCCGACAGATACTTTCAGGTTGCGCGCCAATACACTGCCAATCACGATTTCAGCAGCAAAGGAGTCCTGCAGGAACCGGCCCTCCTTCACCAGCCCGGGAAGTGTCGATACCGTTGGTTCATACTCGGGTTGTACGCCTATGATCTGGATGCCGAGTGAACGCTGCTCACTGGATACGAGCGCGAACGCGGCAGCACGGGCCGCGATGCGCGCGCCGGGCAGGGCGCTGCGCAGCTCAACCGCCAGTGGAACAACCGCCGGAATGCTCCTGCGCAGTTTTGGGTTGTCGTTATATCCTGCGTGCTGAACCTGTATATGGCCGCTGAATGCCTGCAGTGTGTTGTTGATCATCATGTCGTAGGAACCAAACTGCAGGGAGATCATGAAGACCAGCAGGACGTTGGAAAAGATCATGGCCATGGTTGTCAACCAGGTACGACGCTTGTGCCGCCACAGGTTGCGCCAGGCTAAACGCAGCGTAAGAATCACCGCCGTGGATTCCTCAGGTTGGAGAGGGTGAAGATATTGGCTGGCAGTTCAAGATCAAACTCGATGGAATGGGTGGTAATTTCTGTCCACTCATCCGGCGTTTCCAGTTTGCCCATGCGCATGACGCTGGCCACCGCCCGACCGCCCATGTCCTCGACCTGCAATGTCTTCATGGATTTTACCAGCACGTCATCCTGGTCCCAGAACTGTTGTTCCATCAATACGAAGTCATCGCGGATCGTCAGGACCTCCTTACCCCAGACAACGGCTGCTTCCTCGTGGGGAATGGAAGTGATGGTATAAAAAATGTGGCCTTCGGATTCTTCCTGCCGGGTCAGTTCATGGTCGTACTGATCGATTATGTCAGTAGATTTGGCGATGTCCTTGTTGGAGAAATCACTGCCCATCCAGTTCTGTGACATCATTGAAGAAGGCACCTTGATGATGCGGTTTATCTTTGGTGAGTAGCTCCACATGTTGTTGTCGTTCAGCAACGTGCCGTTGCCGGCATCTTTTTTAGGCTCGACTACACGGACCAGTGAGAGCTTGTCGCCCTCGCTCCAGGCGCGCATGGTCATTTTCCGTTCCCAGTCGGGCCGGTGGATGGTCATCGTGAATTCCGAATAGGAAGTCAGGCCACGCCAGTGATCCATTGCATCTTTCACCAGTTGCTTTGCATTGGTTTCCGCCGCGATGGCAGGGCTTGTCATCAGCAAAAAAAGGATCAAAAACACGCTTCGCATTTCCCAAGCTCCCGGCTTGTTGAAGTACCATAGCAGCCCCGTTTCCAGAAAGGCCGCACTAGTGTACTGTCACACTTATATTGATGGGTTCAGACCTGTCTATAGTGCAGCTATACAGCTCTCAATTCAATCAGGGAAAGTGTTTATGAACCAGCAGGACCTGGCCACCTGTCACTGCAATATTTCACATCCTTCCAGGCCGAAAATTCCTATTATCGGCTGGAGAGCCGGTTGGGAAGTTTCTTATCCATTTTCTCGGTTTCTGAGAGCGTGGCAGTTTAGAATGATGCCATGAAGAATTCCCTGTCCAGTGAACGGCGCAAGCAGGATGACAGTGACGTGCTGGTCATTGGCATATCATCGAGGGCGCTTTTCGATCTTCGCGAAAGCCACGAGTTGTTTGGTGCGAAAGGTCTTGAAGTCTATTCCGAGTACCAGGTCGCCAACGAGGACGTATACCTGGAACCCGGCGTCGCCTTTCCATTGGTCAGGAAACTCCTGGCCCTGAACGATGATGACGTGGAACATCCGGGTGTTGAGGTCATCCTGATGTCCAGAAACAGCGCCGATACGGGCCTGAGAATTTTCAACACGATCGAGCACTACGGACTTAATATTGAGCGGGCGGCTTTCACCAATGGTGTAAGCCCGTACAAGTACATGTCCGCCTTTGGCACAGATCTGCTGTTGTCGACCAACGCAGAAGACGTCCGAGCGGCCCTGGAAAAAGGCTATGCGGCGGCAACCATATTGCCCGGCAGTGCAGCCAGTCGTGAAAGCGGACAGTTACGCATCGCGTTTGACGGTGATGCTGTAATTTTCAGTGACGAAGCGGAGCGTGTGTACCAGCAACACGGGCTCGACGTTTTCGCAGACAGCGAACGCGAGGCGGCAGAACTACCCTTAAGCGGTGGGCCCTTCAAGCCGGTGCTGGAAGCCCTGCACAAGATCCAGTCCGCTTATCCCATCACTGATAATCCCATCCGCACCGCCCTGGTTACCGCCCGCAGCGCACCGGCTCACAAACGCGTGGTATTGACCTTGCGTGAATGGGGTATCCGGATTGACGAGGCGCTCTTTCTCGGCGGGCGTTCCAAGGGAGAATTTCTCAAAGCATTCGGGGCGGATATTTTTTTCGATGACCAGCAAATACATACCGAATCAGCCAGCGCACACGTAGCCACCGCCCATGTTCCCAACGGCATCACCAATGAAAACCTATAAAGAATCCGGCCCTTTGTAAATTTTTGGTTCGGGCTTCAAAGCTACGCCAAATTCTTGCGCTACGCTGTCTGTGATTTTCCGGGCCAGTTCCAGGATATGTTGACCGCTGGCTTGCCCCTGGTTGACCAGCACCAGGGCATGTTGGGCGGAGACAGCGGCGCCGTTTTCCTGGAAGCCTTTCCAACCGCAATGATCGATCATCCAGGCGGCTGAGAGCTTGGCCCGGTCTGCGCCGGCCGGCCAGGTGGGAAGGCCGGGGTAGCGGCTGCGCAGTAATTCAGCTTCATCCATGGAAACCACGGGATTCTTGAAAAAACTCCCGGCATTGCCGGTGACTGCCGGGTCGGGCAGTTTTTGTTGCCGGATGCGGATCACGGTGTCACTGACCTGCTTTGCCCCGGGCTGGTCGATACCCATGGATGAGAGCGCATCCCGCAGTCCCGCGTAATCGAGTTGCGGCTTGAATTGCCGGTTCAGCCGCAGGCGGATGGAAGTAATAAAGTAACGGTCGGTATCCACGGACTTGAAAAGACTGTCACGATAGCCAAAACCGCATTCATCCCTGTTGAAAGTGACCCAGGTGGAATTCTGCCAGTCCCATGCTGTTACAAGTTCCAATACGGACGACAGCTCCACGCCGTAGGCGCCGATGTTTTGGATTGGGGCCGCTCCCGCCAGGCCGGGGATCAGGGAAAGATTTTCCAGGCCGGACAGGCCCTGGTCCAGTGACCAGCGCACCAGTTGGTGCCAGTTCTCACCCGCTCCCACTTCAAGCTGCGCGTAACCGTCGTGCTCAGAGATGATTTCCTTGCCCGTTATCCGGTTGAGAAACACCGTGCCGGGTACGTCGCTGACAAATAACACGTTGCTGCCGCCGCCCAGCACGAAATCTCTGTGCGGATCAAAAGCAGGCAGGGACAGGAGGTCTTCCTCGGTTTCAATGGTCAGCAGCAGGCCGGCCGACGCTTCGACACCGAAGGTGTTCAATGACTTCAGGGAAGGGCGTTCCAGTACTTTCATCTCAATCGCCACATAGGACACTACACCAGGTTGCGGTTGGCAATGGCCTGCAGGCACTCGCTGACCAGTTCAGGGCCACGGTAGATCATGCCGGTATAAAACTGCACCAGTTCGGCGCCCAGGTTCAGCTTGTCGACTGCATCCTGCCCGGTGGTGATTCCACCCACACCTATCAGCGCAACTTGATCCGGAAGCGCCTTTCTGAGCGCCGCCAGGACCTTGTCCGCTTTTGTTTTAAGGGGAGCGCCGGACAGGCCGCCGGCTTCTTCGGCGTGTTTCATGCCTTGCACGCCTTCACGGCTGATCGTTGTATTCGTAGCAATCACGGCATCCATGTGATGACGGCTTATCACATCGGCAATCACCCCGATGGCATCGTCTTCCAGGTCCGGCGCGACCTTTACCGCCAGTGGCACGTAGCGGTCGTGCTCATTTGATAGTTCTTCCCGTCGCCGGCCAAGTTTGCCGAGCAGATTATCCAGCTCATCCTCAGACTGCAGGTCGCGCAGGTTTTTGGTGTTGGGCGAGGAAATATTGACGGTGATGTAGTCGGCCCAGGGATAAACTTTTTCCAGGCAGTGCAGGTAATCGTCCGCCGCGTTCTCTATGGGTGTATCGAAGTTCTTGCCGATATTGATGCCCAGGATACCCTTAAAACGGTGTTTCCTGACCCGGCGGACCAAGTGGTCCACACCCTTGTTATTGAAGCCCAGCCGGTTGATCATCGCGCTGGCCTCGGGCAGCCGGAATATCCGGGGTTTTGGATTACCGGGCTGAGGCCTGGGCGTGATTGTACCGATTTCGACAAAACCGAAGCCCAGGTCTCCCAGGGCCTCGAAATAGTCTCCATTTTTATCCAGGCCGGGAGCCACGCCTACCGGGTTGGGGAATTCCAGCCCCATGCAGGAAACAGGCTGGTCAGCCGTCTTGCACAGGAAACGCGTGGCGCCCAGCATGTGCCCCAGGCGCAGGCTCTCCATGCTCAACCCGTGTGCAACTTCCGGGTCGGTGGCGAACAGGGCCTTTTGCGCCAGTTTATATAACATGGCCGGGAATCCGGGCAGCCGGCCCCTTTGTGGGGTCAGAAATCAAATTTGATACCCTGCGCAAGGGGAAGATCTTTGCCCCAATTGATCGTGTTGGTTTGCCGGCGCATATAGACCTTCCAGGCATCCGAGCCGGATTCGCGGCCGCCGCCGGTTTCCTTTTCACCGCCGAAAGCACCGCCGATTTCCGCACCGGAGGTACCGATGTTCACGTTGGCGATGCCGCAATCTGAACCAACGGACGACAGGAACAGCTCCGCGTTACGTAGATCGGTGGTAAAAATCGCTGATGAAAGGCCCTGTGGGACGTCGTTATGCATGCGCATGGCGTCTTCGAGCCTGGAAAACGGAATCAGATAAAGGATGGGGGCGAAAGTCTCGGTCTGAACGATTTCCCATTCGTTGTCGGCCATTACAATCGTAGGCTCCACGAAAAAACCGGAACCCTCGATCCGCGAACCACCGGTCAGGACTTCTCCGCCAGCCTCGCGGGCTGTTGTAACCGCTGCCTCGAAATCTGCTACCGCGGTTCCGTCAACCAGTGGTCCCATCAGCGTGTCGGGGTCCAGTGGATCGCCGATCCTAACCTGGCGATACGCGCTGAGCAGGGATTCGGTCACGCGGTCCAGTATGGATTCGTGCACCAGCAGGCGGCGGGTCGACGTACAGCGTTGTCCGGCCGTACCGACGGCGCCGAACACGATGCCGGGAATAGCCAGTTTCAGGTCCGCCGTTTCGTCCAGGATAATCGCGTTGTTGCCGCCCAGTTCAAGCAGGCTGCGGCCCAGGCGCGCAGCTACTTTGGAGGCTATGCTCCTGCCCACGCCGGTGGAACCGGTGAAGGACACCAGCTTGACGCGCTCGTCATCGACAAAACGGTTCGCCAGGTCATGTCCACTTGCCGCGAAGCTCAGGAAAATAGGTGGAAACCCTCCTTCCTCAAGCGCCTGGTTGCAGATCTTTTGCACGGCAATTCCGCATAACGGGCATTTCGATGACGCTTTCCAGACCGTGACATTGCCGCATATGGCGGCGAGAAAGGCATTCCACGACCAGACGGCAACCGGAAAATTAAACGCGGATATCACGCCCACGATACCGTAGGGATGCCATTGTTCGTACATCCGGTGCAGCGGCCTTTCCGAGTGCATCGTGAGACCGTACAACATCCGGGACTGGCCGAGGGCAAAGTCCCCGATGTCGATCATTTCCTGCACTTCGCCGTCACCTTCAGCCTTGATTTTGCCCATTTCGAGGCTGACCAGACTGCCGAGTGCGTCTTTGTGCTTGCGCAGGGCCTCGGTGCACAGTCGAACGGCTTCACCGCGCCGTGGGGCCGGAACGCTGCGCCAGGATTCAAATACCGAGTTGGCTGTGTCCATGAGACGTTCGTAGTCCGCCGCCGATGCGCCGTAAACGCTGCCGATCACTTCTCCGTTGGCCGGGTTGATCGATTCGATGATCCCTGCATCTTGCGTGCTGGACCATTCGCCGTTACCAAAATATGCTCCGGGGTTGAAGTCTTCTATTCCCAGGGTTTTCAGAAATTCCATGATGATTTTGCCCTTTCATAAACGCGTGAAAAAAAATTCAAATTCAAAGCAGGACATTATCGCATTCACTCTGAATTCTTGCACGCTTACTTACGGGCAAAAAAATATGGGAGTTAACGGAACTCCGCCCCGCAGGGCCTGTCATATCGCACAGTGGCAACCTGTTGCTGGAAACCGGCGTATCGGTCCAACAAAGGGAAGTCTTGGCAGAGTGGGTAGCATGTTATGCTCAGCGGAGGGAGCCGGTACATATGACGGCGCTATGCAAACAACGAACAAGCCTGGCAGAACTGGGTGATGGGAATTATCCTCGCAGGGGGAAACACTCCAGTAGCGGGATTCACACCCGTAAACCGGTTCAGCAAGCCCAGCGGGGAGAGACGGAGCGTGCGCGCATGAGCGAAGCACAGGTTGATCAGTTGCTGGTTGAGAGAGTGCAGAAAGGCGATAAGCATGCCTTTGATCTGCTCATCAACAAGTACCAGCACCGGATTGTGAGCCTGGTATCACGCTACGTGTCCGATCATGCGGAAGCCCTGGACGTGTCACAGGAAGCGTTTATCAAGGCTTACCGGGCCATTGGCAATTTCCGCGGCGACAGTGCTTTTTATACGTGGCTGTACCGCATTGCAATCAACACAGCGAAAAACTGGCTGGTTGCACAAAAACGCCGCCCGCCCGCTTCGGATATCGATGCAGCGGATGCGGAACAATATGACATAGATAGCCGTCTCAAAGATAAGGGCACACCAGAACATGAATTGATGCGCGATGAGATCAAAAAGATGGTTTATGACACGATTGCACAGCTTCCGGATGACCTCAGAACCGCCATCATGCTCCGGGAGATGGAAGGCATGAGTTACGAAGACATTTCAATCACCATGGACTGTCCCATTGGTACAGTCCGTTCAAGGATATTTCGGGCCAGGGAGGCCATTGACGAGAAGTTGAGACCCCTAGTAGAGGGGAACTGAGCAATTAACAGGCACGGTAAGAAAATGAGCAATGAATCACGGGAACACCTTTCATGTTTCATGGACGGTGAAATCAGCAAGGAAACAGGCCGTTTCCTCGTCAGGCGCCTTGGCGCTGATAGCGAATTGCGTGACACCTGGGCACGTTACCACCTGGTCAGGGATTGTCTGAGGCACCAGGAGGGTGACCTGGTGGGTATCAGTCTGTGCGGCAGGGTCCAGCAGGCATTGGCAAATGAAAGCCCACAAACGGCGCCACGAAGGGGCGCTGTGGCCTGGTCAAAGGCGGGGTGGCTGAAGCCGGTCGCCGGTATGGCCGTTGCGGCTTCGGTAGCTCTCATGGCCATAATTACCGTGGGGCCCGGACAGAGCCCGGTAAGCACTCCTACAGGCGAACTCGCCGGAAGCCCGCAGGCGGAATCATTCGTCAGCCCCAATAATATATTGACTCGCAGCCCGCGCCCCCAACAGGTCAGCGTATTGGGTGGAGCCGGCAATTCGAACCGGAAAATGAACTCCTACCTGCTGCGCCATTATCAGGTAACCGGTTCCACCGGTGGCAAGGGTTTTGTTACTTTTGTACCCATCGTCGTGACCCAGGCTGCCGCCCAGTCGAATACACGAGCCGATCCACAGCGTGGAGCTGAGGATGGTGAAGATTCCCTGGCTGGAGATTCACCGGATAATGGATCGCTGGATAGGGAATCACTGGACAGGGCGAACGAATCCCTGCAGTAATGAAACCTCGCGCTGTGACAATATGCCTGGCGGCACTTTTGCTCGCCGCGGCTTTGCCTGCAGTGGCCGGCTCTAACAGTGACGCTGCCCAATGGCTGGAGCGGATGTCAGCCGCAATGAGCCAGATGACCTACCAGGGCACCTTCGTCTACGTTCAGGGCGATGAAGTTGAAACCATGAGAATCACCCATGTTTCGGACGAACAGGGGGTGCGGGAACGCCTGGTTTCCTTATCCGGGCTTCGGCGCGAAATCTTGAGAGATTCCAATGGGGTGCGCTGGGTGCAGGGTGAAGATCTCCAGGTGATGGAGGACTCGGCCTTTGGCCGTTCTTTTTTCCCGGAAATTCCACTGGGCCAGTCTGATCAGGCCTCAGCTTCATACCGTCTGGAGCTTGGCCCCAGTGAACGAATCGCCGGCCATATTGGCCGAAAACTCACAGTCATACCCAAGGATAAGTATCGCTACGGTTACACTTTGTGGCTGGAAGAGCCTTCCGCCCTGTTGTTGAAATGGGAATTACTGGACGGCGATAATCGGCGGCTGGCCAAGCTCATGTTCACCGACTTACGGTTGGGTTCAGAGGTCGATGTGAAAGAACTGAAATCCACCAGCAAATTGAAAGAATACAAGATTCTGGAGTCCAGTCTTCCCCCTGGCAAGGGCATGTCACACCGTAAACCACGGTGGGAACCGAGTACACTGCCCGTGGGATTCAAGCTGACAGCGTACCGTAACCTTGGCCAGCAAGGCCAGCAGGTATTCGAGCACCTGGTGTATAGCGATGGATTGACGGCTGTTTCGGTGTATGTTGAGAGTGCTGACGGTAACGAACAGGATCAGAAAACCGGCACCAGCCGGCTGGGAACGACACATGCTTATTCCCGTGTGACCGATGGCGTCCTCATTACAGTAGTCGGTGATGTGCCTGCCATCACGGTGCAATCCATCGGCAATGCCGTCTGTCTGACTTCTCCCTAGAATCTGAACCGGCACCTATGATTGAACAGCAGGGTTTGGTCGTTGCAGTCTCCGGCGAAATCGCCAGTGTACGCCTTGGAGGTAAATCAGTTTGTGCAGCCTGTAATTCGGGAAAGGGTTGCGGCGCGGGAATTTTTGGGCGCCTTTTAAAACGCAAGCCAGTGGTTCTTGAACTGAAGAACGGGCCCGGCGCCCGGGTCGGCCAGTCAGTCATGGTCGGTTTGTCGGAAGCGCTTTTTTTGCGCCTGGTTTTCAATTTTTACCTGTTCCCGTTGCTGTCGGGGCTTGCAGGAGCCGCCATTGGACACTATGTATCGGTAAAGCTGCAGGTAGAATCCGCTGCCGCAGATGGCCTGGCGCTGCTCGGAGCGGTGTCGGCCGGCGCTTTTGCGCTAATGTGGAACAGGCAGTGGAGTGGAAAACCGCCTGGGGAATTTCCTCGAAATATTACGGTCCACCTGTTACGGGTCGTTGAGCGGAGCAATACAGAGCAGTGCGATACAACAAATTGAATAAACATATCAGAGGTGATTTTGTGACAAGACGTATCATGATCGGTTTTTGTTTGCTGGTGTTCACAGTGGTGAGCAGCACAGGATTTGCGCGGGTAACGGGTCTGCCTGATTTTACAGGGCTGGTAGAGGATGCCGGACCGGCAGTAGTCAATATCCAGGTGACCAAGTTCGGTGAACGGGCAAGTGATGCCCAGTCAGACCAGGGTAACCAGAATCCGAACAGCCGTGAGCAAATGCCTGAATTTTTCCGCCGGTTTTTCGATGTTCCGGGTCATCCCCGAGGTGGTCGACCGGATCGCCGTGGCACCGGGTCGGGTTTTATTTTTGAATCCGAAGGCTACATCATCACCAATCACCATGTGATCGAAAATGCGGATCAGATCATTGTACGGCTTGCCGATCGCCGTGAATTTGAAGCTGAACTGATCGGTTCAGACCCTCTGAGCGATATAGCATTACTGAAAATCGATGCCAGCAACCTGCCAACCCTGAAATTTGGTGATTCCAAAATCCTGCGGGCTGGTGAATGGGTAGTCGCTATCGGTTCACCCTTCAATTTTGAACAATCCGTGGCCGCTGGCATCATCAGCGCTACCGGTCGCAGCACCAACACCCAGCAGTACGTGCCATTTATCCAGACAGATGTAGCCATCAATCCCGGTAATTCCGGCGGGCCATTGCTCAACCTTGATGGCGAGGTCGTTGGCATCAATTCGTGGATATTGAGTTCCAGCGGTGGTTCCATAGGACTTTCTTTTTCCATTCCGATTGAAACCGCAAGCAGTGCCGTTAAACAGTTGAGGGAGCACGGTAAGGTATCCCGTGGGCTGCTTGGAGTCATCGTCGGACCGGTAACGCGCGAGATGGCTGAGGCGCTGAAACTTAAACGTCCCGTGGGCGCGCTGGTCAACGACGTCAACAAGGACAGCGCTGCCGAACGTGCCGGGATTCAGCCCGGGGACGTGATTCTCAAAATTGATGGAGAATCCGTTGAAGTTTCGAGTGATCTTCCGCCGTTGGTAGGCTCGAACCCACCCGGGACAGAAGTTGAATTGCTGGTCAGTCGTAATGGTGATGAACGCACTTTCGAAGTAACGCTTGACGCCCTGGAAGCCGATGAGGGTGAAAGCCTGCTGGCTTCCACAGCGGAATCCAATCAGGACAATGCACTGGGCATCTCAGTGGAATCGATCTCTGACGATCATCGCCAGGCTCTGGGTGATCCCGAAGGTGGTGTATTGATTTCCAAAATCGAAAGCGATGCAGCCTACCGGGCGGGTTTACGTCGTGGAGATGTTGTGCTGATGATCAACAGAACCAAAGTGGATGATGTTGGTTCGTTCAACGACATCGTTGAATCACTCCCGGAAGGCAAAGCCGTTGCGCTGCGAATCATGAGGCAGGGAGTCACCAACTTTATTGCTTACACGCCAACCGCTGAAGAATAGTGGATTGTATTAATTAGAGAATATCTTGCCAGAAACTCCTTGGCGGGGACTCCTTGGGTTATAATCCACTGTTCAAGAAACTGGGCCATCCGTTTCACCGGAAGCGGGTGGCCTTTCCGCACCTGTCGAACTCGCATATTGCACGAAAAATCCGGAGTTTGCGGGCTAAAGGTCTGAGGCATGGATCAAAGACACATTCGAAATTTTTCCATCATAGCCCACGTGGATCATGGCAAGTCTACGCTGGCCGATCGGTTTATCCAGCTATGCGGTGGATTGACTGAACGGGAAATGGAAAACCAGGTGCTGGATACCATGGACATTGAGCGGGAACGGGGCATCACGATCAAGGCGCAGAGTGTCACTCTGAGTTACACCGCCCGGGATGGTGAAATCTACAAACTCAACTTCATCGATACGCCGGGCCACGTGGACTTTTCCTACGAGGTTTCCCGCTCACTGGCTGCCTGCGAAGGCGCCTTGCTGGTGGTGGATGCGGCCCAGGGTGTGGAAGCCCAGAGCGTGGCCAATTGTTATACGGCGGTAGAACTCGGGCTGGAAGTCATCCCCGTTCTGAATAAAATCGACCTGCCGTCGGCTGAACCGGAGCGCGTCAAGCAGGAAATCGAAGATATTATTGGTATCGAAGCCTCGGATGCGCTGACCATCAGCGCGAAGACCGGTGAAGGTGTGCCCGATGTTCTGGAGATGCTGGTGCGGCACATACCTTATCCGACAGGCCAGAGTGATGCGCCTTTCAAGGCCCTGATCATTGATTCCTGGTTCGATAATTACCTCGGAATCGTATCGCTGCTGCGGGTAGTCGATGGCTCTATCGCCAGGGGCGAGAAAATTAAATTGATGTCATCCGGGAACCAGCACAAAGTGGAACAAGTAGGAGTGTTCACCCCCAAGCGTGAGCAGCGGGAACGGATATCTGCTGGCGAAGTAGGGTTTTTTGTGGCCGGAATCAAAGAGGTGCATGGGGCGCCGGTCGGTGACACGATCACGCTGGCGAAAGACGGCGCGACCGAGCCCTTGCCCGGGTTTAAAACCTTGCAGCCACGGGTATTCGCAGGCCTGTTTCCCACGGTTGCGGAGGATTATCCGAACCTTCGCGAGGCCCTGGACCGCTTGCAGTTGAACGACGCCGCCCTGCAGTTTGAACCTGAGACTTCCGAAGCGCTGGGGTTTGGGTTCCGTTGCGGATTTCTGGGGCTGCTGCATATGGAAATTGTGCAAGAGCGCCTTGAACGCGAGTACGACGTGGAACTGATCACCACGTCTCCGTCGGTAATTTACGAGGTGGAGTTGATCGATGGTGAGGTGATCAAACTGGAAAACCCCGCCAAGCTGCCTGAAGCAAATAAGTTTGCAGAAATTCGTGAACCCATTATCGAGGCCAGTGTCCTGGTGCCGCATGATTACGTGGGCGCCGTGATTGGTTTGTGTGAGGAAAAAAGAGGCGCCCAGATAGCGTTACAGTACCTGGGTGGTCAGGTTTCCATCCGCTATGAATTGCCGTTGTCGGAAGTTGTTCTGGATTTCTTCGACCGTCTCAAATCGGTCAGTCGTGGTTACGCTTCCTTCGATTATCATTTCCTGCGGTTCCAGGCAGGCAATTTCGTGCGCCTGGACGTGTTGATTAATGGTGACCGGGTTGATGCCCTGTCGCTGATCGTACACCGTGATCAGGCCCAGAGACGAGGACGTGAATTGGCGGTCAAAATGAAGGAACTGATCCCGCGCCAGATGTTCGATGTATCCATCCAGTCTGCAATTGGCGGGCAGGTCATTGCCCGTACCACGGTCAAGGCGCTACGTAAAAACGTGACGGCCAAGTGTTATGGTGGCGATGTGACGCGTAAGAAAAAGCTGCTCGAAAAACAGAAAGCTGGCAAAAAACGTATGAAGCAGGTGGGTCGTGTAGAGATACCACAGGAAGCCTTCCTGGCGGTGCTCCAGCAGGACAAAAAAGGTAGTCGATAACAATGAATTTGGATTTTTCCCTGTTGCTGGTGGTTTTAACTGCATTTACCGGATTGGTATGGCTGGTTGACAGTTTGCTTTTCCGCAGGCGCCGCATGGATCGCGCCGTTCAGGAAAAAGTGCAGCGCCCCCGTGATCCCGTGATCATCGAGTATTCACGTTCCCTGTTTCCGGTGCTGTTGATCGTACTTATATTCCGCTCTTTTCTTTTCGAGCCGTTCAAGATTCCTTCAGGATCAATGATCCCGACCTTGTTGGTCGGCGATTTTATCGTGGTCAACAAGTTTTCTTACGGACTCAAACTGCCGGTATTGAATAAGAAGATACTGTCGCTTGGAGAACCCGAGCGTGGTGATGTCGTTGTTTTTCGCTACCCCGTCGATCCCAGCGTAAATTTCATCAAGCGCCTGATCGGCCTCCCGGGGGATACCATCACCTACCGTAACAAAGAACTGTTTATCAATGGTGAGCCGGTTTCAAATCAGGAAAACGGTCGTTACACCAGTGACGAAGTGAAGTGCTCAACACCACGGGCTGACGCCGTTCGTTTCCGTGAAATTGTTGTAGATGTTGAACACGATATCCTGCTGCATGAGAGATCCGGTAGCCGCAACGGGCAGTGGGTCGTGCCCGAAGGGCACTATTTCGTGATGGGCGACAACCGTGATCGCAGCAATGACAGTCGTGAATGGGGTTTTGTGCCCGAAGAAAACATGATGGGCCGGGCGGTGGGAATCTGGATGAACTTTGACTATACGAAAGGCTGCGGTGACCTTTCCCGCATTGGGAATGGCATTCATTAACCTTTCTTTTAAGACTCCTGCAGAAATTTTGCAGCTAAAAGGCTATAGTATGCGGGTCTTGAACATGGATATTGCACGAAAACACCGGGTTACGCTTGATTCTTAACATAGAGGGGCAGTTATGTCGCCACTTGCAGAAGGG
>JAIVWI010000021.1:0-25837 GCA_048636595.1 Oceanospirillum sp.
AGTTGTCCCAACGAATAACGGCGCGTTATCACCTGTCGCCACTGGGGCAGGACGAATCATATGCTTATGTCCGGCATCGAATGAAAGTGGCGGGCGCCAGTCGAAACCCGTTTGGCAAACTGGCGCTACGAGCCCTGTACCAACGTTCGACAGGTGTTCCCCGCTTGATTAACATCATAGCGGACCGTGCCCTGGCCGGCGCCTATGCGAAGGAATCTCATTCGGTGAGTGCGCGGCTTGTACACGAAGCGGCCAATGAAGTTCAGCCCAGTGAAACCCGGGTCCGGAGCAATCGTTGGCCCTGGGTCTTGGCGACGGGAGCTGCGCTGGCGGCATTTGTTTTCATCACGCTTGAGATGACCGGAGTAGCCCCGTTTGGAATTGAAAGCCCGCCTCACGCGGTGGAACCTGAACTCTCATTAAATGAGCCACCACTTGAATTGCAGAATAAATCTTCGGAAATGCTTGAGGCTGCTGCGCCTGAAGCGTCCCGAATCGAAACTTATAAAACGGATGCTGTTGGAGGCGTAAGTGAGTCTGCCGGCGTGCAGCATGCTCCCCTGGCGCTTCCCACTATCCTGGACAGGGACTGGCTGGATAGTCAACATGAGACAGCCTGGCAAGCTTTGGCGGACCTTTGGCATGACAGCGGCCGGGCCAATGAAATGCGCCTGGCCTGTGACGGTGTCGTCGCTACGGGCTACGCCTGCCTGCGGGAACGTGGCAGTTGGGCCCGGGTTCAGCAACTGGGGCTGCCGGTCCTGCTTGTTTTGCAGGGCGAAGAATCAAGATACCTGCTGTTGCGCGGAATGACGCAGGGCGGTTTACTGGTCGGAGACAAGCATTCCCCGCTGGAAGTTTCCCGTGCGGCGGTTGAGAATTACTGGCTGGGCGAGTTTTTTGTTCCCTGGCCACAGGCGCCGGACTGGCCGGGCCATATCCAACGGGGAGAAACCGGTGCGGCAGTGGACATCATTACAGACATGGCCGGTTTTGCTGATCCCGCCTGGCTTGGCGGTAGTGTGTTCGATGAAAATTTCGAGTCGTGGTTGATGGCATTCCAGCGGCGTAATGGATTGAAGGCCGACGGTATCGTTGGTCCGAATACCTTGCTATACCTCATGGCGCCAACCATATCGGAACCCCGGTTGATCATTGCGGCAGATCAGAGATCGTAGAAATGTCGATATTACTTGATGCATTGAAAAAGTCTGAATCGCAGCGTCAGCTGGGTAAAACGCCCACCATCCACACCGCTGTCGAGGCTCCTGACGCGGCAAGGGCGACGGAACAACAGTGGATTCCCTTGTCCATGCTGGCTCTAAGCGCGGTTGCCATTGCCTGGTTTGGCTGGCAGCAGTTTCGCGAACCGGAAGCTGCGCTGGATCAAGCTGGCGTTGAAGTTGTGGCAATGCCCCAGGCGGTAGAAACTCTTGCTGTAGAAACCCCTTTGGTGGATGCTCCTGAAGTAAAAACCCCCGCTGTAGAAACTCCGGTGGTAGAAACTCAGGTTCCCGCTGAAAAAGCTGAACCCGGTAGCATGAAACCTGAAATGGGTGTTTCGTTGCGGAATACAAAAAAAGACCTGGCCGATTCGACCACTCTTCCGGCCAACAGTCCCGAAGAATCCCGGGAGCGCAGGGAAAAATTGAGCCAGTCATTCAATTCATACGAGGCGGAAAAGGATACGGTAACTGACACGGAAGCAGAGTTATCCCCGACGACCGTCGCAAAGACTTCATCAGATCCGGCCACAAATCAACCGCGCGTCGTAGAAGAGGCACCGGTTGCGACTCCGGCCCGGCGCTCGTCCCGCCTGCAACCACACAAATCCGAGCCGATCAGTTTCTGGCAAATACCCCAGGCCTTGCGGGATGGTTTGCCGGAATTCAGGATCAACGTGCTGGTCTACGCGGAAAAACAGGAAGACCGTTTCTTGTTGATCAATGGCCAGAGACTGGTGGAAAAGGAAGAGCTTACTGACGGAGTTGTACTGGATGAGATTCGGCGTGACGGAGCCGTGTTTCTCTACAGAAATTACAGATTTTTAGTGAAGAGCTGAAACCATTGACCAATGGCATTGTTACCAACTGGTCGGAAAGTCCGCCTCACGCCCCTTTTGTCACCATTGGCATTTGCCTGGTATGCCTGGCGATTTTGCTGATTTATTACGGGATCAGTCCGGTTCTTCAGCAGGCCATGATCGAAGCGGGTGGAACGCACCCATCCCGGCTGGCATTGCTGCTGGAACAATCCGCTGCTACGTGGTGGGATTGGCCCATATTAACGGTTGTCACCTCCATATTTATTCACGCAAACTGGTTGCACCTGGTGGGTAACCTGGCGTATTTGTGGGTATTTGGTATGCCTGTCGAACAACGCCTTGGTCACTTCGGTCTGCTGGCGATTTTCCTGCTTGGCGGGGCACTGGCGAACCTGATTGTGACCTTGCGTGTTCCACAGCTTGATGCTCCCATTATTGGGGCCAGCGGGGCGGTTTCAGCCGTTGTGGGCGCTTATCTCGGGCTGTTCCCCAGGCGCAGGATCGGCTTGTTCCTGCCGCTCGGGCTTTATCTTCAATTTGCGCGGGTGCCGGCCTTGTTGGTGATCGGATCGTGGTTTACGTTGCAGTTGCTTTATACCGTATTTGGCCCCATTAACGCTGCTGTGGCCTGGTGGACACATGTAACCGGTTTTGCGTTGGGTTTGAGCATTACCCTGATGAGCAAAGCGCTGGTTCAAATACGGCTATAATTCTGGAGCAGGTAGCGACAAGCGAAATGGAAGACAAACCACTTTACAAGATTATTTTCCTCAATCACGGCAAAGTATACGAGCTGTACAGCGAGGGTGTGACTTCAAGCGGGCTATGGGGTTTTATTGAAGTTTCTGACCTGGTGTTTGAAACCGGTGAAGGGCTGGTTGTGGATCCCACCGAGGAAAAAATGCGCCAGGAATTTGAAAGCGCCAGGGTGCTGCACCTGCCCATCCAAAGCGTGCTGCGCGTGGAAGAGGTGGAAAAGCGCGGTCAATGCCTGATCCGCGACCGTAAATCCGGTGAGAAAGTCACCCCGTTCCCAATCTCACCCCCGAATCGTTCCCGCTGATCGTGACTGAGTTTGTAGCAGTGTTTGACCAGTGGATTCGTAGCAGTTTCGTGGAAATGAATACGGAACTGGAAGGACTGTATTTCGCCCAGGAGGACCGCTCTGAGACCGGAAAAGTTGGCGACTTCATCAAACAAACACTGGTTGAGGAGGGGCGCACCTACATTGTTGACCTGCTGGCTGAAGGCAATACCGATGAAGGATTTGAACAGGCTTTTGACCTGTTGGGAAATGTGGGCCTGTACATGGCCGCCTGTCGACGCCACGATCTCACCGAGCCCTCCCGGGAAACCCGCTCACCGCTGGTCGAAGCTTCCGCCCTTGCCATGCACCTGGGCACTTCTCTTGGAGTAGCACCCCGTTTTGCCACCAGTCATCTGGCCATGCATAACTCCGCTAAAAATGGCGTATACAAGAGCTTCACGTCACTGGAAGCTGAATTCTTATTCCTCGAATACAATACCCGCAGCGTGTTTGCCTACAGGCGGGCTGCCGACGCGCTGGTCAGAACTTTACCGCTGGGAATCTCTCACCCGGTAACTTATCACCTGTTGAAGGACGCCAAAACTGCGCTGCAGGACGTGCTCAAGATCAACAACGAACTGTTTGCGAAACTGGACTCCGAACGCTTCTTTTACTCTGTACGCCCCTATTACAAGCCCTATCGTGTCGGTCAGCATGAATATCGCGGCGCCAATGCCGGTGACTTCGCCGGCATCAACGAAATCGACATATTGCTGGGCCTGTGCAGCGCAAACAATATCTCCTATTCCCAGTTGCTGGTCGACAAACTGTTGTTTATGATGCCCCACGATCAGGACCGGCTACGGGATGTTATGCGCAGGCAAAGCCTGTTGGACGGCTTTTTAGAGGCCAGTGAGCGCCATGCCCGGGAACACTGGTATCAAAGCAATGCGGGTCTGTTCCTCGAGGTTTGCGAAGCGCACGGGGAGACCGCAGCACAGCATCACGATCAACTTGTCAGCAAATTCATCCAGCAACCCTCAGCTGAACTCTCAGAGGTCCACTTGAAACACATCACCGCCAGCGGCCCGCCGTTACAAGTGCTGTTGAATTCACTGGAGAAGCTGCGGGATTTGCGCACGGCGGCCGACCGTGACGACATCCCCAGCCGCCATGCCGATTTCCAGCGTCTGCGCAACAGCTTGCGCTAGTTTCGAGCCAGGCTCTCCTCCACCGTGTCGCGGGATTCCCGTCCCTGCAGGGCTTCGATGATTGCCAGGGCGAAATCCATAACGGTGCCGGCGGAACGTGACGTGATAACACGCCCATCACGGGTTACGGCATTGCCGCTGATATCCGGGTGTTCTTCCGCCTGCAGCACCCCGGGATAAGCAGTCGCCTGCTTGCCATCGAGGATTCCGCTGCGTGCCAGAACCTTGGGTGCGGCACAAACCGCGCCGACAAAGCGACCGGATTCATTCATTTTTTTCAGCAGGGAGGTCAGGCGTTCGTCTGCGGCAAGGTGATCACTGCCGGGCAGTCCCCCGGGCAGGGCAACCATGTCGTAATCCAGTTCCAAAGCTTTATCGAGTGTCATGTCAGGCAGTATCCTGACCCCCCGGCTGGCTGTTACGGGCCCGTCGTCAAGCCCGGCAGCGACAACCTCAATATCTGCCCGCCGCAGCAAGTCGATGATGGTTACAGCCTCCAGTTCTTCACAGCCCTGAGCCAAAGGTACAAGTACACGCGTCATAATTATTTCTCCAGTTTTGTTTGATTCTCGCCTGCGGGCCTGATGCTACCGGAAAGTATGCCGGCGCCTTTGAGAATGCTGAGCGCTTCGTGTAGTGGAAAATCTTCTTCGGCACGAACTGATACATCGGGAATAATGGCTTTCACGTCCGTGTCGTTGTTCAGGTGCCGGTCAAGATCTGCTTCCCGAATTCGTTGATCATTTGCATCCACGATCTCCACCTGCTCGATAACAAGGTCCGGACGGATGCCCTTGGCCTGGATTGAGCGGCCGGATGGTGTGTAATACCTTGCGGTTGTCAGCTTGATCCCCGAGCCGTTCCTCAGCGGCAGGATCGATTGGACCGATCCCTTACCGAAAGTGCGTTCACCCACGATCAATGCACGGCCATGATCTTGCAGAGCACCGGCCAGCACCTCGGATGCTGAAGCTGAACCCCGGTCTACCAGCACAATCAGGGGTACTCCAGGCAGCCATTCTCCTTCGCTGGCCCTGAATTTCAATTGCATGGTGGCGTTCCGTCCCCGAGTGGAAACGATCACACCTTCATCAAGAAAGCCGTCAGCCATTTCCACGGCCGGCTGGAGCACGCCGCCCGGGTTGTTTCTCAGATCGATTATCAGGCCGCGCAATACGATGCCGTCCTGCCTGATTGATTCCAGGGATTCCTCCATGTCTGTTGCGGTATTTTTATGGAAAAACGAGACTCGAAAATAACCATACTGTTCATCCAGCAACTCGAAACTCATGGTCGGGATGTTGACATATTCCCGGATCAATTCCACTTCGCGCTCTTTGGCGTCAGGACCTGGTGGCAGAATGGTGAGCGTGACAGTGCTGCCCGGCTCGCCCTGAATTTCGTCGATTGCATCCTGCAAGAGGCGGCCTTTTACCGGGTTTCCGTCGATTGCCGTGATGATGTCTTTCGGATTGATACCACCTCTGTCGGCCGGGCTGGGAACAATGACCCTGCGGATTACTATTTTCTGGCCCTGTATTCCAACATCAACTCCGATACCGCTGTAGCGGCCACGTGCTGAGTCGTTCAGCTGTTTGTAATTATCGGCAGGCAGATAGGACGAGTGTGGATCCAGTCCTGACAGCATGCCGTTGATGGCGGCATTCAACAGTGTCTTGTCATCCACTTCCTCGACGTAATTTCTACGAATCTGGTTAAACACATCCGTGAAAGTTCGCAGGTCATCCAAAGTGAGTTGAGTGTCGCCTGATCCAGGCGCTTCCTGCACAACTTCATCCGGGTTTTCCTGGCAAACGGCCACGGAAGCGAAGGCCAGTAACACAAAGGCAATAAAAATTGATTTGTACATTTAAACAGTTTTTCCCTATCCAGTAATTTCTATCTGGTGAGCCAGGCGGCAGGATCAACGGATTTACCGTTTTTCCTCAACTCGAAATACAGGCCCTGGTCATCACCGGTGCGTACACCGACTACGCTGATGACTTCACCGGGTTCTACCCAGTCTCCCACTTCATACAACAGGCTCTCATTATGCCCGTAGAGACTCATGAAACCCTCGCCATGGTCGATAATCATCAACAGGCCATAACCGCGGAGCCAGTCAGCGAAGGCTACGCGGCCATATGCGATGGTGCTGACTTCACTGCCTGCCATGGCCGTAATGAGCCAGCCCTGCCAGTGTAAACCACCACCCCGGCTCTGGCCGAAAGCATGACGTACGGGGCCTTTGACAGGCATGGGGATACGCCCCTTTTGTCGTGCAATACCCAGGTGTTTTCCCAGGTCCGCCGGAATATCCGCCAGCACGTCGGTAAGGCGCTCCAGCAACGTTTCAAGATCCTGCTGGTTACGTTCCAGTTCCCTGAGCCGTGACTCTTCATTATCGATTCGCTGATCCAGTTCCGCAAGCAGGATCTTGCGCTGTTTGCGTTGCTGATCCAGTTGGTTCATGACTGCACGCTGCTCTGTTTGAACCATTTCAAGCCGCGATAGTTCCTGATCGATAGATTGTTGCATGGCGTCGAGGGTATTTATAGCCTCCTTCAATCCGGATATTTTCGAAACCTGTGCCCGGTTGATGTAGTCATAATAGGCCAGCATGCGGCCCAGTTGCGCCGGGCTGGCCTGGTTGAGAATCAACTTCAACCTGGATTGACTGTCCAGCCGGTAAGAAGCCCTGATTTGTTCCGCCAACTGGTCGTGACGCTGCTCCAGCCTGACCAGGTAGTCATTCCTCTGGCGTTCCAGCCCGGCCAGTTCGTCCAGGTGTGACCGGCGTTGCTTTTCCAGCGTTCGGAATTCCAGGCTGGCTGCCTGGATCTGCAGGTCAACTTCACGCAGCCGTGCATGTTCATTAGCGTGCTCCGCCCTTGAACTTTCCAGTTTTTTCTGCAGTATCCCGATTTCTTGCCTGACGCCTTCCAGGGCGGACTCTGCTTTTGTTCTTTCCCCGTCAGTTTGTGCGGCCACCGGCCCGGAGCAGCACAACGCGCTGTAACAAATGACAGCGATCACTGATTGTGTGAAGCGCCGGCAGGCCCTTGTGTTACCCCGCATCACCTGCCAGGTCCGTTAGCGGGCTGCCGGTCATTTCCCCGGGTTGACTCAATCCCAGCAGATAGAGCATTGTCGGTGCAATGTCCCTGAGAGAACCGGTTTCGGCAATCGTTGCCGGCCGGCCATGGTACAGGAAAGGTACGAGGTTGGTGGTATGGGCAGTATGGCTTTGTCCCGAGGATTCATCCAACATTTGTTCCACGTTGCCATGGTCTGCAGTGATCAGCATTTCCCCGCCGGTTTCGTCAATTGCAGCCGTTACCCTGGCAAGGCAGGCATCGACTGATTCTACAGCGCTTATCGCGGCGGTCAGGCTGCCCGTATGTCCTACCATGTCCGGGTTGGCCACATTACAAATGATGACATCGTATTTGCCTGAGTGAATGGCTTCGACCAGCCGCCTGGATAATTCCGGCGCGGACATTTCGGGCTGCAAGTCATAGGTGGCGACATCGGGGGAAGGGATCAGGATCCTGTCTTCCAGATCGAAAGGAGTTTCTTCTCCCCCGTTGAAGAAAAATGTCACGTGGGCATATTTCTCGGTTTCTGCAATGCGTAACTGGCGCAAGCCGTTCCTCGCCAGTTCTTCACCCAACAGGTTAGGCAGGGTTTTCGGCGGAAATGCCACGGAGGCTGGCAGCCCGTCTTTGTATCGAGTCATGCACACGAATTCAGTGAGTTTTATTTTTTGCCGGTCAAAGCCGTCAAACGGCTCGGCCACGAAAGCCATGGTCAGCTCCCTGGCCCGGTCAGCACGAAAGTTGATGAAAATAATGCTGTCGCCATCGTGAACGCCAGTTGGATTTCCAATGAGGGTGGGCTGGACGAATTCATCGTTTTCGCCGCGCTCATAGGCCTGGTGCAGTGCATCGATGGCTGAATTTGCTGTGATGGCGGATTGACCGCTTGCGATTGCGTTATAGGCGCGTTCCACGCGGTCCCAGCGCTTGTCGCGGTCCATGGCGTAATACCTGCCGGTGACGGTACAAATTCTGGCGCCGGGAATCCCGTCAACGAGTTTCTGCATTCGTTCAATGGAGGCTTGTGCACTGCGCGGTGGTGTATCCCTGCCGTCCAGGAAAATGTGAATTGCGATGGACTGTGCACCGCGTCCGGCCGCCAGCTTTACAGTTTCCAGGAATTGGTCTTCGTGGCTGTGAACGCCGCCCGGTGAAAGCAGGCCCATGATATGCACGGTGCTATCAGATTCCCGGATTGCGTCAATGGCCCGGCCCAGTTCGGCGTTTTGATGGAAGCTGCTGTCACGGATGGATTGTTTGATTCGCGTATAATCCTGGTGAACGATCCGGCCTGCGCCGATACTCATGTGACCGACCTCGGAATTTCCCATCTGGCCCCGGGGCAGACCCACCGATTCCCCCGAAGTCTGGATCAGGCCGTGCGGGTCATTGTTCCAAAGCTTGTCCCAGCATGGTGTTTTGGCCAGGGCAATGGCGTTATTATCCGTTTCGGCACGATATCCCCAGCCATCCAGTATCATTAATACAAGAGGCCTGTGGTTTTTTTTATTATTCATACGGGCCCCGGATAAAGGAGTTTTCATTGATGGTCAGACCTTGCATTTTGATGTTATCGACTCCAGATGGGAGTGGCCACGGGCAGGTGGATTATGTGAGCGAAATATGATTTGCCGGGTACGGCAATTATTCCATATACCGGCTGAATAAACAGAAGAAGTTTGCGCTATTTACAGCAATTTCGCTGGACCGTTGATTAGACTGGCCAATGAAACGTCAAGAGAAAAAGAAATGGATCAAGTAATCGAATTCGTGGGAAACAATGCATTGCTGGCCGGCGGGTTTGGCGCCGTTCTGGCGCTCCTGGTCTATACCGAGGTAATGCGCATGGTACGGGGCTTGAAAGAACTGTCGCCCGCGCAGGCTGTGCCCTGGATCAATGATCCCGATGCCGTGGTTATTGATGTGTCAGCGGCTGCTGATTTCAACCAGGGGCACATCGTGGATGCACGTAATTATCCGGCCTCCCGTCTTGCGCAGCCCGATGCGGAAATTCTGAAGCTCAAGGACAAGAAATTGCTGCTGGTCTGCAAAAGCGGCCCAACTGCTGTTCCGGCAGCCATTAGTATGATGAAAATGGGCGCCAGTAATGTCGCCGTATTGAAGGGTGGAATGGTCCAGTGGCGCAGTGACCAGTTTCCGGTGACCACGAAATAGGCACCGTCAACAGCCCTGGAACAGAAGGATAATTTGTAGCAGAACCTATTGGCCTGGATGCTGCTGGTCATAATCCAGGCCAGGTGTGATAATTCCCATTTCGCCACTCTGGGAAGTGAGTGGTCCAATTTAAAATGAGTGATTTAACCATGTCAGAAGAGCAAGATCAGGTAATGACGCAGGAAGATGTTGCTGCGGCGCAGTTTCAGATCCAGAAGCTATACGCGAAAGATGTATCTTTCGAGTGTCCGAACGCCCCACAGATCTTCCAGGAAGCAGGTCAGGCGGATGTAAAGATGAGCCTGGCCCAGCGCGTGGACGACCTCGGTGAAAACCTGCACGAGGTGGTGCTGACCGTTACTGTTACTGCCACGATAGATGAAAAGACCGCATACCTGGCCGAAGTGGCACAGGCAGGAATTTTCATGATGAGCGGCTTCAATGAGCAGACGGCTCACGCGGTGATGAACACCATGTGTCCCAATACCCTGTTTCCATATGCACGACGGGCCATTTCAGAACTGGTTTCCGACGGGGGGTTTCCGCCACTCACGCTGCAGCCGGTGAATTTTGACCAGCTGTACGGTCAGCGTATGCAGGAAATGCGGGAACAACAATCCGGCGCACAATCCGGTGAAGCAGTTGTTGACCAGGGGAACGTTGAAGTCGTAGATGCGGAGTTCCCGAAAGAAGACTAGTCCGCATATTGCTCGAAGGCGGACGAATAATTGACTGATTATGAATATTTTGAATGTTTATGGCTAGGTTGAGTGTCACGCGGACAATACAGTTCGTATGAGTGCTGATACACCAGTTGCTGTACCGAAAGGCGATGTGTGTAGCGTCGCCGTTTTAGGTGCGGGATCATGGGGCACGGCACTGGCCATGCAATTGGTCCGGGGGGGTACTCGCGCATTGCTTTGGGGTAGAAACCCCGCACATGTTGACGCAATGAAAGTGGCTGGATGCAACCAGCGCTTTCTGCCTGATATACGGTTTCCTGATGGCCTGGAACTGGAATCTGACCTGGAAAATGCTGTGCGTTCCACCGACGAGGTCCTGATTGTCGTTCCCTCTCACGCCTTTATTGAAGTTGTCTGTCAGATTGAACCCTGGCTGAAGCCGGGTCAGGGTATTTCATGGGCCTGTAAAGGCCTGGAGCCGGGCAGCGGTCATTTTCTGCACGATGCAGCTATGCAGGCGATTGGCACGGAACGTCCCATGGCCGTGGTTACCGGGCCATCTTTCGCTACCGAAGTGGCCGCCAACCTGCCGACTGCGGTCACGGTAGCCGGAACAGTTCCGCGTTACTGCACCCGGATTGCCCAGGCTCTTCACGGCGGCAATTTTCGTGCTTATACCAGTGACGATATTGTTGGTGCTGAACTGGGGGGCGCCGTCAAAAATGTGTTGGCCATCGCAACAGGGATCAGTGATGGCATGGGGTTTGGTAATAACGCCAGGGCTGCGCTGATTACCAGGGGCCTGGCTGAGATGATGCGGCTCGGGCGAGTACTGGGTGCGCAGGAACAAACCCTCATCGGCCTGGCGGGAATGGGAGATCTGGTTCTGACCAGTACGGGCGACCTTTCGCGAAATCGCAGACTGGGCCTTGCACTGGGCGCCGGTAATTCAGTGGAAGAAGCCATTGCGGAAATCGGCCAGGTCGTGGAAGGCGTCAGCACTTCCGAAGAAGTCTGGCGTCTGGCCCGGCGCCACGGTGTGGATATGCCGATTTCAGAACAGATCAACGGCATCATTCACAAAGGTTGGGATCCCAGCCGGAGTGTTCGAGAACTGCTTGCCCGCGAACAAAAACCAGAAAACATCTAAGCCGCATATGGCACGAAGGATTCGGGATTCAGATTGGAGCTGGCCGATTAGTGCTTAATCCAGTGTGCCAAAATCCTGCTGCCTCAGCGCCTCGTAAAGGGCTATGGCTACCGTGTTGGACAGATTGAGACTGCGGCTGGATGGGTGCATGGGTAAGCGTAAAACATGATCAACGCCCACTTGCTCAAGAATATTGCCGGGCAGGCCGCGCGTTTCCGGGCCAAACAACAAAGCATCATTTTCCTGGAACATGACCTGGTCGTAACGTGTTTCGCCCCGGGTAGAGATAGCCCAAAGACGTATCCCGGGATTGGCGTGCATGAAACAATCCCAGTTTACATAACGCGTCACATCAGCCATGTCGCGGTAATCGAGCCCGGCCCGGCGGAGCCGGGCATCGTCCAGAACAAAACCCAACGGCTCCACCAGGTGCAGTCGGGCGCCGGTATTGGCGCACAAGCGAATGATGTTGCCCGTGTTCGGTGGAATCTCCGGTTGATACAGGACGATATTGATCAAAAGCGTAATTTTCCTGGCAGTCCCGGGGAACCATACATTAAGCACACAAAGATGTGATGAAAAAATGCTTTTGACCGGGACCGGATTTGCGCTTCATATCGGTATACGTCATGGATTTTTATATTTGCGACGAAGCGAAATCCCGCAACGATGCGGATTTCAGCGTTCCTGTTAAAAGAAGAGGCCGAGGACAAAAACGCTGCAAACTATGTATCTGTATGAAAAATAATAAAAAATGATAGAAAATTCTAAAATTGTTTTATCGGGAGGACATTTGACAGCATTGAATCATGGGGGTATTGTCTACCCCGCTGACACAATATCTTGTGTCTTATAAAAATACAGAGCACAATACATTGTGCCGTATAAACAAATAAAACCAAATGATTACACGGAAAATTTAATGAACAGCGTGCAGGTTGAGGTCATTGGCACTGATTCAAAAGAAATTTCTTTCCAGGACGCGTCCCTGGATATCTGGGATAAAAAATACCGCCTGAAGTCAAAGTCTGGCGAAATCATCGACCAAACCATGGACGAAACCTACCAGCGGGTTGCACGTGCCCTGTCCGATGCAGAAGACACGGACAAAAACAGGGAAAAGTGGTACACGTCGTTCCTGTGGGCGCTTCGTCGAGGCGCCATCCCGGCTGGAAGGATAATTTCCAACGCCGGAGCACAAGAGCACAAGCCGGCTACATCGACCATTAACTGCACCGTCTCCGGAACCATCACGGATTCCATGAACGGAATTCTGGACAAGGTGCATGAGGCGGGTCTGACCCTGAAAGCAGGTTGCGGTATAGGCTATGAGTTTTCCACGCTCCGCCCGAAAGGCGCCTATGTGTCCGGCGCCGGTGCTTATACTTCGGGTCCGCTCAGCTTTATGGATATTTACGACAAGATGTGCTTCACGGTTTCCTCCGCAGGAGGTCGTCGTGGAGCGCAGATGGCCACATTTGAAGTCGCTCATCCAGACGCCATGGAGTTCGTCAGAGCCAAGCGGGAAGACGGTCGGCTGAGGCAATTCAACTGTTCCCTGTTGATTACGGATGAGTTCATGCAAGCCGTGGCGGAGAATCAGGACTGGCCGCTGGTGTTTCCGGTCAGCGATACCGAAGCACTTGAACTTGACCTGGATGATCCGCGGCAGGTTGTATGGCGTGAATGGCCGGAAACAAATGGTTACGTCATCAGGGATGATGGCCTGGTGGCATGTCGTGTTTATAAAACCGTGCCGGCGCGCCGCATGTGGGACATGATCATGTCCTCCACCTACGATTTTGCGGAACCGGGCTTTATCATGGTCGACCGCATCAACGAGATGAACAATAACTGGTTCTGTGAAAATATCAGGGCCACGAATCCATGCGGTGAACAGCCCCTTCCACCCTATGGAGCCTGCCTGTTGGGCTCGGTAAACCTGACCCGTTTTGTTGAGCAGCCGTTTACAGAAGCGGCCTGTTTTAACTGGGAGGAATACCACAAAGTGGTGCGGGTCTTTACGCGTATGCTCGACAACGTTGTAGAAATCAATGGCTTGCCGCTCGAAAAGCAGCGTAAAGAGATTGCCCGCAAACGCCGGCATGGCATGGGTTTCCTTGGCCTGGGTTCCACGCTGACGATGCTTCGCATGAAATACGGTTCTCCTGAATCCCTTGAGTTTACGGAAAAAGTGGCTCGTGAAATGGCCCTGGCTGGCTGGGAGGAAGCACTGGAACTGACCAGGGAAAAGGGCGCTGCCCCGATCATGGAGGAGTCCTTCGAGGTCACTGGCGATATGCTGCGCCGCAGGCCGGAAATGCAGGTGGACGGTTACAAGGTGGGCGACAGTGTAAAGGGCAAGGTGCTCCACGCCAGGTACAGTCGCTACATGCAACGGGTAGCCGGGCATGCGGCGGAGTTGGTTGATGCGCTGGCTGACGAAGGAGCGCGTTTTACGCACCATACATCCATAGCACCCACGGGGACGATTTCTTTGTCCCTGGCAAACAATGTCGCCAACGGAATTGAACCGAGTTTCGCCCACCACTACAGCCGCAATGTGATCCGCGAGGGCCGGAAAACCAAGGAAAAAATTGAAGTCTACAGTTATGAACTCCTGGCTTACCGCGCTCTGGTGAATCCCCGGGCAATGCCAGGCGCAAAGGAAGAATCCTCAAAATTGCCGGACTATTTCATCACGGCGGAAGACATTTCCCCAGTTGAACACGTTGATATCCAGGCAGCCGCGCAAGAGTGGATCGACTCGTCTATTTCGAAAACGGCAAACGTGCCGACAGATTTTCCTTATGAGGAATTCAAAGAAGTCTACACATATGCTCACTCGAAAGGCCTTAAGGGTTGTACCACTTTCCGGTTCAATCCCGAAGTATTTCAGGGCGTTCTGGTGAAAGAAAAGGATCTGGAAAATACCACTTACCGCTTCGTGCTGGAAGATGGTGAAACGATAGAAGTAGCCGGCAATGAAGAAATCGAATATGACGGTGAGATGCATACCGCGGCCAATCTGTTCGATGCATTGAAGGAAGGTTATTACGGCAAATTTTAAAACTGTTCAACCGGAGAAGACAGAGGGAGGCAGGTAATAAAAAGACGAAGATAATCGTCAAGGAACAAGGACGGATCTACCAAGCTACATGGACGTTAAAAATAATAAGCGTCAAGGATAAAGTGGTGGCTAGGGATGTATTGGGTACCACCAAAAATTAGGGAGGTTTACGTACAGGGACGTACGCCTCTTTTTTCACGGTTGTATAAATTGTTGTTAACGAGCCCGGAGTCCGGGCTCGCAAGGCAGAAACATCATGGGTATCAGGATTGAATCTAAAATTGTCGGCTACGAGGTCGTCAGGGAAGAAGAAGAGGCAGCTGCTTTAGCGAAGGCACAGGCTGATAAGGAAGAGCGTAAATCGGCGAAAATCATCTACATGACCGAACAAATAGCCCGGCCGGAAGGTATGGAATCTCTGGAGGGGTCGACCTACAAGATCAAGACGCCACTGGATGATCACGCGATGTACGTGACCATCAATGACATGATTCTCAATCAGGGTACAGAACACGAACAGCGCCGGCCGTTCGAAATTTTTATCAATTCAAAGAACATGGATCATTTCCAGTGGATCGTGGCCCTGACCCGCCTGATGTCCGCTGTTTTCAGGAAAGGCGGCGATGTCACTTTTCTCGCTGAAGAACTGCAAGCCGTGTTTGATCCCAAGGGAGGTTATTTCAAGCCCGGAGGCAAGTTCATGCCTTCCATTATTGCTGAAATCGGGGCTGTCATTGAGCACCATCTGCAAAAAATCGGTTTGATGGAAAAAGAAGAGTTATCCGAACAGCAGCAACTTGTCCTCGATCAGAAGCGTGCTGAAGCAGAGGCTTCAGAGCAAAAAAAAACACTAGCTGAAGCAGATTCTGACGGGTCGTATCCGGCAGCGGCAACCTTGTGTAACAAGTGCCACACCAAGGCTGTGGTGATCATGGATAATTGTGCGACCTGTCTGTCCTGCGGCTACTCCAAATGCGGTTAGCTGCTTCGCCAGTTTCCGCCATGCTGCGTTAATGGCTGTTCTGCGCGTGCTCATTGACTGAAGTCAACTCCGCTGCTCGAAAAGCCATTACCACACCCTGACGAAAACTGGCTTTGCAGCTAAGCGAAACCGGGCGGGGTGCTGGTGAGGGCATGCACTCACGAATCTGATAAGGCCTAAGTGAATTGCTTCACTTTTTTGTTCGGCAGTGGGTATCATTTGTGAATGATCACTGACACCTGGCACGGGTATTTTCTTTGGGCGGCCGTCTGTTATGGCGGGCTGTTGATGGCCCTGGTTGGGGAATATCGCAGTAGTACAGCTGTCTCCATTACCGGGAAACTTTTTGCAGCTACGGCCTATATTGCCGCAGCCTTATCACTTGGGGCAATGTTGACTTCGTATGGCAGGATCATGCTGCTTGGAATGGGGCTTTGCTGGCTGGGCGATCTGTTTCTGGTTTCCAGGCAGAGCCGTATGTTGTTCCTGGCGGGCCTGGTGAGCTTTCTCGTGGGACATGTGGCGTATACAGTGGCTTTTGTAGTGCGAGGTGTCGATGTCGCGGTGGTGGCGATTACACTGGCTTTGATGGCTGTATTTGCCTGGCGGGCCGTCGCCTGGTTGTATCCCCATATTAGTCAGAGAATGCGTATTCCAGTGTGGCTGTACCTGGCGGCGATATCCGTCATGATGGTCATGGCTGCCGGCACCCACGCTTCTGACCACAATATGTTCATTTTGCTGGGCGCCATATTGTTTGTACTTTCCGACCTGGCTGTTGCCCGCAACCGTTTTGTGGACCCGGCTTTTATCAACCGGGCCATTGGTCTGCCGCTTTACTTCACGGCACAACTTTTACTGGCCGCCTCCGTGATGATCCCAGCGTGACAGAGCACTAACTCTCAGTTTGGCAAAAGCCCTTTCGGAGTAAGGGGCCTTCTTCCAGGACCCTTTGCAACACGATGTTGCAAGAGGAGGCCCCAGGGTGTACAGACTGGACACATAGGTAACACTTTGTTCGGACACATAGGTAACACTTATTTTATTGGCATTGTTTCTTTAAACGGAGAACGCAATGCCCTGGAAAGAGGTGGATACCGTGGATCTGAGAAGAGAGTTTGTACGTTTGGCTGGAGTTGGATCTTTGAGCATGAACACGCTGTGTCAACGTTATGGCATCAGCCGTAAAACCGGTTACAAGTGGCTGCGACGATATACCCGAGAGGGTGATCCTGGTCTACTCGATCGTTCGCGCCGTCCGCATCACCAACCGCGTCGCAGCCCGGAGTCGGTGGAGCAGGCGGTACTGGGCTTGCGTCAGCGTTTTCCCGTCTGGGGCGGACGTAAACTGGCTCGGGTGATGCGTAATGAGGGCCACAGCCAGATTCCCAGTCCCAGCACCATCACTGAGATTCTGCGCCGTCACGGCGCGCTACACTCAACCGATCAACCACCACCACACAATTACATTCGTTTCGAACACCCCCACCCCAACGATCTTTGGCAGATGGATTTCAAAGGCCACTTCCCATTGCCGCGCGGACGCTGCTACCCGCTGACCGTACTGGATGACCATTCACGCTTTGCACTGTGCCTGGCAGCCTGCCACCATGAGCGCACCGGAATCGTAAAAACCCATCTAACTCAGGCTTTTGAACGATATGGTCTGCCACTACGCATGACCATGGACAACGGACCACCCTGGGGGAGTGCTGGTTACAACCGCCTCACTCAGTTAAGTGCCTGGTTGATCGAACAGGGCATAGGTGTGTCTCATTCCAGGTCTTATCACCCCCAGACCCAAGGCAAGGATGAGCGTTTTCATCGTACCCTCAAAGCGGAGCTCATTGGCCGACGATCCTTTACCGGTCTGCAGCAATGTCAAAGCGCCTTCGATCCCTGGCGCCATCGCTACAATACCGAGCGGCCGCATGAATCGTTGAACATGGATACGCCGATGGAGCACTATCAGCCCAGCTGTAGAACGTACCGGTCTTCACTACCTGATTATGAATATGCGCCGGGTGATCAGGTCAGAAAAGTGAGCAAAGATATGACTTGTGGTTTCAAGTACCGCAGAATCGGCATTGGTCAGGCACTGGTCGGCAAGCACATCGCTATTCGAGCGACGCAGGAGGATGGGGTTTACACCCTGCATTTTTGTCATCAGCAAATCGGCAGAATTGATCTCAACAACATGGCTAAGCGCACCATAAAAGGCTATAACCCGATGACATAATGATGAAAAAGTGTTACCTATGTGTCCGAACGTTATGTTACCCATGTGTCCGGTCTGTACACCATGGGGCCTCCTCTTGCAACATCGTGTTGCAAAGGGTCCTGGAAGAAGACCCCTTACTCCGAACTAGCTTCTGCTAAACTGAAAGATGAACCGGAAACAAGAAATAATAAAAAGACTCGGTGTATAAAAAGCTGCTGGAATTCACAGCTAGTCAGGTAAATAAGCATCCAGCTCAATCTGCTGGACCTTCCGCGCGCGCGGTCCGACTCCCAGGGCTTGCGCATTCTGCGGCCAGTTCCCCATGAATGGCGCGACCAGCACATTGGGCAATTCATGCCAGGTGACGATGGCAAGGCTGATGGCGTCCGGACTGCGGGTCAACAGCCGGATTTCAAACGAACTTTTATCCGGATTCACCAGTCGCAGTGAATCGAACTGCCGTTGGTGCTTGGTCTCAATTGAAGTATCCAGTGCCAACTGGCCATCCACCCAGGCTTTCTCAAGCCCGCTTTCCTTCCCGATGACCAGGGTCAAAAGTTCCAATTCCTCATGCGTTTGCAAAACAAAAACATGAGACCATCCCGCTTCCTCGCGCCGCACACTGTGTGCATTAACCTTCACTCCAGGAAGGTTTAAAGCCGGCACGGCACGGGCCGGTCGCTCAGTGGGTTGTGACCAGCCGGAAACCAGTTCAACCGGCTCGAACCCGTGCCCGTTTGCGTAATCTTCATCGTGGCTTGTAAAGAGACTCTCAAGGACAACATAACCGGTTTCGCTGCCTTCCACCTCACTGTACATCAGGGTCATGCCACGGGGACGATCCGCGGTGAACCCGGGCAGGGAGAGATGCACCAGGCAAGCCAGCAGGATAGCGGCCAGCAACCAGCGGGCCGGCTGCCAGCTCAACTCCCGGCCACGTACAAACGCGAGCAGCATGGGAATAATGGTCAGGGTCATGAAAGCCAGCGGGACGATCTTGAAATGGCTCTTGTCAAAATTGAGCACTACTTCCAGCATGAAGAAGTGATAGAAAGATATGAATGCGGTGCCTGCGAAACCCAGCACGGTGGCCATCAACAGGGGGGCAGGAGACTTTTTTCTGAAAATATCGATTACCGAGCCAATGGCAAACATAGCCAGCGGAACCAGGGTGATGTGGCCGGCCGTCGGCAGCTTGCTCGCGAGCACCATGCCGGCGACGAAAATCAGGCCCCAGCCCAGCATCATCATGGCACAGGGTGACACCCTGCCAGCGAACAGTTTTACGGTGGTATACAAGGAAAGCGGCAGCACCCCGAAAAGGGCCAGACGCCCCACCCATGGGTATGGATGTTCAATCGGGTGAAGGTCCGGCCAGTGCCCCAGTGGAAACGACAACAGGTAGCCGCCCAACACGATGGAGCCCAGCATAAACGGGACCACCAGCAGTCCCCAGCGCAATTGCCAGATCTGAAAGTCTTTCCGGAAAGCCAGGGCAATGGCAAGCAGGGCCCAGACCCCGAGCACCAGTGATAAACCCAGAACGATACTCGAGGGGTAATGCACCAGGCGCTTGGCAAAAACATCAATATAACCGGCATCTTCACGCGAGATTATATGGTCGAGATTACGGTCTCCCAGGGCCTTCATCATGCTCCAGGCGTTAGCGCCGTGATGCTGAAGGCTGCCGGTATCCAGGTGATCCGGATCGTCGATTGCCGAATGGTAAACCGCCACACCCTGTGCAAAGGCGAAGTTCAGGCCCATCACATCTTTGCGCTTGTACACCGAGTAATCGGTGTCGTTTGGCATGCGCTTGTAAATCTCGTTAATCAAAGAGTTGGCCACCGGGCGATCAACATTTTTGGAGTACAGGCGAATGATTCCACGATTCCCTTCGCCAGTTTCGAACATGACGCTGGGACCGCTGTTCCCACGGGCTTCCAGATTGACGACAGTTTTCACTTTCGCAAAAAGCGGATTGTGCCGGGCAAACGCATCTGCCCCGATCAAGCCATTTTCTTCAGAGTCGGAAAGCAGGAAAATGATGTCGTTTATGAAGGGCGGGAAATCTGCAGCCATACGGGCAATTTCCAGCACCGCTGCTGTACCGGCGCCATCATCCGCTGCTCCGGGACCCGCCCAGACACTGTCATAGTGGGCCGTAAGCAACAGCGCGTTCTTGCCCTCAGAACCCGGCTTGATTGCGATAAGGTTATCGACCGGACTACAGGCGCCAAACAACGGATTGCAGTGGAAAAGGGACTGGATTTCCACTTCGTATCCCGAGGATTCCAGGTGGGAAATAATCCGGTTACGGACCACGAGATTATTGGGCGAACCGGCGACATGCGGCACCCCGTCCTGCAGCAGATCACGCAGAATCGCCTCTGCACGAAACGCGGAAAACTCCACGTCCGGAGCGTCCGCCCCGACCGGGTCAGGCGCAGAATAAGATCGAAGCACCCCCAGGACCACCAGGGCACAAATCAACAACAGTGATAAAGGGTGGCGCAATCGAAGCATCAGACCAGTCTACGATGACTGACTTCTGCTTGCAGAAGTTTGTGGCAGTTGATCAACCGAGCAGCACCAGTGACAACCAGGGCCAGAACGCAATAATGGCGACGGACACAAGCAGGCACAGGAAAAACGGAAGCGTAGAAATATATAGCTCGACAATCGAGCGGTCAAAGCGGTAGCTGGCAATAAAAAGATTCAAGCCGACCGGTGGGGTCAGGTACCCCAGTTGCATGGTCGCAAGGAATACGATCCCCAGGTGAACGGGGTGGATGCCAAATTGCGTTGCCACCGGAAGGATCAGTGGGACCACCAGGACAATCGCTGAAAAAATGTCCAGGATGGCGCCGAGCACCAGCAGGAAAACGAGCAAAAGCAGCAGGAAACTCAAAGGACTGGTCACCAGGGTGCTGACATACGCCAGGAGTTTTTGCGGAATGCCGGCATCGATCATGTAGTTGGTAGATGCCAGTGACATACCCAGTATGATCAGGATGCCACCTACCAGCACCATCGACTCACGCATGATTTCCGGCAGTTTTCGCAGTGAAATTTCGCGCAGTATGAATACATCGACAATCAGGACATACAGGGCCGTTACCGCCGCAGCTTCTGAAATGGCGAAATAGCCGCTGTATATCCCACCCAGCACAACAACCGGCAGTGGAATTTCCCAAATCGATTCGCGCACCGCGGCCCGCACTTCGCCCCAGGAAAAATCAGAAAGCGGTACTCGAAGTGCCCGGTTTTTCCAAACGCTGTAACCCGACAGGATGATGAGCATCAGGAAACCAGGCAGGATACCCGCCAGGAACAAATCTTCAATTGAAATTTCAGCAATAACCCCGTACAGGATCAGCGGCAGTGAAGGCGCAAACAGTAAACCCAGGCTGCCGGCTGATGTCACCAGGCCCAGGTTGAATTTCTCCGGGTAACCCGCCTCCTGCAGGGCAGGAAACAAGAGCGCGCCGATAGCAATGATCGTCACCCCGGAAGCACCGGTAAATGCGGTAAAAAATGCGCAGGTCGCCAGCGAAACAATGGCCAGCCCTGCCGGCATCCAACCCAGCAGGGCCTGGGTCAAGCGTACGAGGCGGCGTGGAGCACCGCTTTCCCCCAGCAGGTAACCAGCAAAAGTAAACAGCGGAATGGCCAGCAGGATCGGCATCTCCGCTATTCCGTAGAACTCGATCACTACGGCCTGGAGATCAATGCCTTCCTGGGTAAAACCCCACATTGCGCTGGCTGCAATCACGACGAACAAAGGCGCGCCAAGCAAGGCAAGGAGAGCCAGCAGCGGCCCGATAGCAATCATGATGCAGTACCCCCCCTGAACTGGCCAGCCAGGCGTTTCAGGAAAAACAGGGTATAACGCCAGGAAATGAGACCGAAGCCAACCGGCATCACCAACTGGAGAATCCATGCCGGTACATCTCCCAGTAAAACATCCCCATATTCATACGATGTGCGCACAAAATTGATGCTGTACCAGGTCACCACGGCGCATACGCCCGCAGTAAAAAGATCAATGATGATTTTTACAACGTCGTTGAGTCTGGGCGGCAAAAAACGATCCAGGATAGCGATGTTGATGTGTTTGTCTGTCCGACTCGCAGCTACTGCACCCGCCACGGCAATCCACAGCACGAGCATGCGTAACAACTCGTCACTCCAGATAAACCCGAAACCAAAAAAATTCCTGGCCACGATCTGTCCGGCGGCCAGCAAAATCATGCCACTGAGGATAATGACGAGAACGGCATCTTCCACCGTGCGGCCCACTTTCTCAAGCCGCTGCATGATGGTTTGGGATGCTTCCAAGAGTTAACAGCCCCTAGTGTGCGGACGGACTGTTTGTGCCCTGCCCCGCACGATATTCGACCAGCAGTTCCTGCATCTGGTCCAGCAGCTGAATATCAAACACACCTTTTTGGGCCAGTTTGCGATGAGAATCGATCACAATTTCACGCCATTGGGCAACTTCTGATTTATCAGGCGTGGCCAGCTTCATGCCACCTTGCAGCAAGGCCTGCATGGCTTCGTCATTATCTCTCACTCCGTACTGGTCCAATTTCCGGTAAATCCCTTCCATCACTTCCCGCACTACGGCCTGGTCTTCCGGGCTGATCTTCGAAAAAGCCCGTTTATCGATCAACATCGCCGCGTACACATAAGCCACCGGCATTTCGGTGATGTAACTGAGCTTGGTGTGCCACTGAAAGACAACAGCGCCCACCGGCGGGACCGTAACACTGTCGAGCAGGTCGGTTTGCAAGCCGGTCATCACATCTGTGATCGGCATGGTCACCGGAGCGACACCCAGTGCTCTCAGTGCTGCGTAGCCGACCGGATCACCTTCGGGTGTCCATACTTTTTGGCCCTTGAGATCGGCCAGGCTGCTCATGGGCTTGTTGGACATCATGTAGCCGAAACCAGCGCCGGCGAAACCAAAATTCACATACCCGGCATCTTCCAGCCTCTGCCTTAGTTCCGGCTCCATTTGATTTCGCACATACCGCGCTTCCTCGATCGTGTCGAACATCATGGGCAGTGAAAACATGTCCGCATCCTTCTGGAAGCCATTCAAGCCGCCGGAACTGAATGCCCCGCCGTTTAACTGGCCGGTGCGCATCTTGCGCCGCACCTGCTTGTCGTTACCCTGTACACCGCCTCCATAGAATTTGAACTTTACGCGCCCCCCGGTATGTTCCGTGACCGCTTTGGCGCCGGCACGCATGTCTTTCATCCAGGATGAACCTTCAGGTGCGATGGTCGCAATCTTGAGGGTTTGGGGAAATGCCTGTGGCGCCCAAAACAGCATGATCAGCACGGGCAAAATTCTGGTAATAGTTTTAATGCTCATTTTTCCCTTTCAATCCTGTATTCACTTGTAAGAGGTCGCTTGCGGCCGAAGGGCCGGTCGCGCCCAAGGACGCTCCTACAGCTACTTGTAAGAGGTCGCTTGCGGCCGAAAGGCTGTTCGCGCCCAAGGACGCTCCTACAGTTACTTGTAAGAGGTCGCTTGCGGCCGACCGCATCATCCACCTGAAGGTCAATGGATCGTTTGCCATTCGCCCGCAAGCGGGCTCTTACAACTTAAAAATAGTCATCTGCGCTGTCGAGCAGTTCTTGTGCTTCATCTTGCGCCAGCGTATTAAACAAGGTGAACCCGTCGTGCACCGGATCGGCCGCCAATACTTCGTTCAATAACCGGTCATGAAGTTCCCTGTCATACAGCGTACGGGCGTAGTATCTCGCACAATCAACCTTGATGCTCAGATCCCTCCCGCCGGAAAGCGACATGGCGCGCTCATAATGGGCAAAACCAGCTTCAAAATCCCCTCCCAGCGCAGGTGGACGAATGGTATCCAGCAGCGCCAGGAAATGTTCCACATTGGACTGCTCGTACCGCGGATCGATTTCCTGCACACGCATCATGGTAGCCTGCACATGGGGCAATTTGGCCAGCGCCGCCCAGTCATCGCTGTGTGCCTGGATATAGGCAATCCAGCTCACCCCGAAGGTATAAAGAGCCGCCACATCTCTTTTATTCAGCACCTGCAAAGCAACGACAAAATCTTCGTAGCCAAGGTTCCAGCTCCCGCAGGCGCGTCTGTCTGCCTGGCATAAGGCGCGTTGGCCATAAGTACGCGCCCTCATCGTCAATTTGCGTGCCCGGATCGGGTCGTCAACGAATACTACCCCGTATGCCGCATAAAGATTGGCAGCCGCACTGAGGGCAGCTTCGTTGTCCGGTGAGCCTTCAACAAAGCTGTCCAGCATCAACAAGTAAGCCGGCGCCCCGTCGCGAACCAGGTCAGGATCATCCTGGTTCAGGATCGCTGTACTTAAATTACCCGCCAGGCCACTGCCTGCGGTAGCCATCATGGACGCACAACCGGTAACCATCAGGGCCGATGCGGCCAGCAGGCAAGCATTAAGAAACAAAGTCCGCAATGGTGAAATCATGTTTTTACTGCAGTGAAAAAATACCGGCTCAATTATAACGAATTCATGAAGATCAGACCGTCAAATGTAAGAGGTCGCTTGCGGCCGAAAAGCTGGTCGCGCCCAAGGACGCTCTTACACGCAAGCTCTTACTCGCCGTAAGGGATCCAGATGTTTTTTATCTCGGTCGCTTTGCGCAGGAAGGATTCGCCCTGCCCTTGCTCGTCGTCTTCCCAGTCATGGTACAGGCCGTAATTGACCCAGGTTCGTTTCATCGTGGCGGCCGCTTCTTCCTCGACCATCCTGCTGCCCTGGCGGCTGCCCCAGTACCACATGCCTTCGATGTCATAATGCTTCGCCAATACCTCAGCCAGCACTTCCTGGTCACCGCTGATGATATTGATCACACCACCGGGCAGATCCGAAGTATCGAGGACCTGGTAAAAATCAGTGGCCAGCAACGCGTAATGCATCGAAGGCACAACCACCACGCGGTTGCCCATCGCGATGGCCGGCATCACCGTGGAGATAAAACCGAGCAGGCCGGCTTCTTCCGGGGCGACGATGCCGATAACGCCCAGCGGTTCTTTCATGGCCAGGGTAACGTTACGGTAGGGGGTGGCATGAACCTGGCTGTCGTATTTGTCTGCCATGGCTGCGTAGGTATAGATGCGCCGGATGCACAGATCCAGCTCGGCCTCAGCCGCAGCTTCGTCTTTGCCGCTCAACTGTGAAATCCTCTGCACAAACTCATCGCTCCGGGCACTCAGGTTTTCGGCAATGTAGTAAATAACCTGGGCTCGATTGTGCGCGGTCATGACACCCCAGCCGGTAGCCGCCCGGGCTGCTTCAACCGCATTCCGGATGTCTTTCCGGTTGCCGGTCGGGATCTCTGCGATCACTTTGCCGGTAGCATCGTAAGCCGCCTGGCTGTAACCGCCGTCGGGCCGGACCTGCCTGCCCCCGATATACAGCTTGGGGGTTCTGTCAATTACGGGTGCATCGTGCCGGTCTATTTCCTCGACCGGCACGAAGCGTGGCATCCGCTGCACGGGGTCTTTACTGAGCCTGGATTCCCAGAACGGCTTCACGTACTCGTACAGGCCTTCTTTGCCGCCCTCGCGGCCGAACCCGGATTCGCGGTAGCCGCCAAAGCCGGCTGCTGCGTCGAACATATTGGTGCAATTGACCCAGACAGAACCGGCCTTGAGTTTGGGCGCCACGTCCAGGGCCAGGTTGATGTTCTCGGTCCAGACGCTGGCGGCCAGGCCGTAGCGGCTGTTGTTGGCCAGCGCAACGGCTTCAGCCGGTGTCCGGAATGTCATCGAAACCAGCACGGGTCCGAATATTTCCTCCTGCGCCAGCGTAGCCGATGGTTGTACGTCAGTCAGCAGCGTTGGTGGGAAATAACATCCTTCACCCGGTAATTCGCACTGTGGCTGCCATTTTTCAGCACCCTCTTCCACCCCCAAATCGACCAGGCTGCTGACTCTTTCGAGCTGAGTCCGGTCAATCAGCGGGCCCATATCGATACCCTTGTCCAGCGAGTCCCCCAAAACCAGTTTCGACATGCGCTTCTTCAACTTTTCATGCAGGCGGTCAGCAACCGATTCCTGTACCAGCAAGCGTGAACCTGCGCAGCAGACCTGGCCCTGGTTGAACCAGATGGCGTCCACCAGTCCTTCGACTACACTATCGAGGTCCGAAT
>JAIVWI010000022.1:0-24490 GCA_048636595.1 Oceanospirillum sp.
GCGCCAGTTTCTCTTGCCGGGCGGCCTCGCAGGCGGCATCCAGCCTGGCCTGTTCGTCATTCGCAAGGGTTGGCGCTGCCGCCAGTATGGTGAGCGCCATGATGGCGGCGCTTATTCCGTATTTGAAAAGATTGGTTTTGCTCATATTCATTCCTTTCGAGGTGGAGCTGAAGCCCTTATTTTACACCAGCGTGCTCCTACACGGATTCGGGTGGATTTCCTATCTGAATATTAAATCCTCAGAGTTACACTGCAGGCATGCAAAATGAATGCTTAAAAGGAAGAAAGAAGGCAGGTAGAGCCAGGGGCCGGCAGGCATACTTCTTCATGGCCTGTTTGTTGGTGATGGGGGCATTTATCGATACGGCCACTGCGGACAGTTTTCGCTGTGGGCGGAAAATTATCCGTACGGGAGATTCCCCCGGTGACCTGCTGCAGCGTTGTGGTGAGCCGCGGTACAAGGACAGGGGATATGAAAATACACGGGCACAGGGTAGTCAGAAAGAGGTTCGCGTGGAGCGCTGGTATTACAAAAAGAGCTCCAGGGCCCTGGAGCAGATCGTGGTGATCCACAAGGGCCGCATTATCGCTATAAACACCGGTCAGCGATAAGCTTTCAGTGGGGTGGAGCGGAGCACCTCTTCCCACGGGAAAAGCGGTCCGGGATCGCGCTTGCGATAAACCTGCAAACGGGGATCATCTGTTGCCGGGACTTTTTCCGAGTCAAGTTGTTCATGGCCGGCAATCCATTTGAGCCCCTGGTTGGCAGCACATAAAAAACACAGCAGCTGGATCAGGCTGGTGATTTGTTCTTCCGCGTAAGGCTCGGTCATGGCCTGGGTGTTGGAGTTGAGCCAGTGGGGATAGCGCCCCCGGTTGACCAGCTCGATCCCCAGGCTGCGTTGATTGAATCCACGCACGTGATGGGCGATGCGCTCAGGCGGAACCCACTGTTCAACCCGGCCGCCACGGTCTATGTAGTAGTGTCCCGAATGGCCGGTGCCGGACTTCGGGTAGTGAATTCGCGTCCCGAACTCCCGGGCGATGGCCAGGTCGGGGAGTTCCGTGCAATGAATGACCACCAGGTCAACACGGGCTGCCTCGCGCGGATCGAGTTGCCCTGCATAGGGCAGATGGGCCTGGTGAATGACTAGCCCGGTCACCCTTTCTGCAGCAGGTTCCGCAGGTCGATGATGGCCGCGTTGGCGCGGGCGATGTAATTGGCCAGCATCAGGGAATGGTTGGCAAAAAGGCCGAATTGACTGCCGTTGAGCACCATCGGGCTGTGCAGAGGCTCCTGGGTAGCCTCGAGTTCACGAATGATCTGGCGGAAGCTGATCAGTGCGTTTTTCTTACGCAGCACATCTTCAAAGTCCACTTCCATGGCCTTCAGGAAATGCACCAGGGCCCAGGTGTGCCCGCGGGATTCGTAGAAAACATCGTCGATCTGGGTCCACGGCGTCTTGACCACCTGCAGTTCCGGTGAAGCAGTGGACTGGCGGGCGCCCTGATCACCGGATAAATCCGTGTTGAGGCGCACCTGTCCTACACTGGCCGAAAGCCGTTGTGACAGGGAGCCCAGCCGTTTTTCCACGACCGCCAGCCAGTCTGTCAGATTATCGGCGCGAGCGAAAAACTGTGCTTCCGGATTTGTCGGAGAAGACAGGCGGGCCAGGTAGCGCTCTGTCGCTTTTACGGCCTTACGGTAGCGGCCTTCAGTATCAGGTGGAAACCAGCGTTCGCTGTCATAATGAAACAAGGGTTCTGCCTCGGCCAGGTCCAGGTCCTCCGTGGATTGGGTCTGGGAGCGGCTGAAGTCATTCCGCATGGACCGCGCCAGGTCTCGCACCTGCGTTAAAACGCCGAATTCCCAGTTTGGAACATTGTCCAGGAAAACCCAGGGCGGCATGATGTCATTGGACATGTATCCGCCGCGTTTGTTAAGCAATACATTCACGGTCTCAATCAGGGTAGCGGTAGTGGTGTATCCGACCACGACCTGTTGACCATGCTCCTGGGCATGTACGGTTGCCCGTGCAATGGGATTAAACAGAGGGGGCTCGTAATTGAGCCAGAACATCATCGCGGCGCAGATCAAAAGCAGCACCGAAGGAATGCCAATCCACAATATTTTGGCCCGGGTAGTCATTTGACGGATCATAGCCTCAAAGATACCAGATTTTTGACTGGTGCAAAGAGCAAAGAGAGGATTAGTCCGCTGAAGGGTTCAGATAATTTTATCAGGCGTTGCTGAATTCAGGAATAATGGAATCCTGGACAACGGAATAGAGGGCCGAAATGCTCTGTGATCCGGTTCCAATGATCGCGGCGGAACCTTTTTCCAGGCTGACCAGCAGGGCCTGCATGCCGTCGAATTCAAGGGTTTCGCGGTCAATGACCTCGGTAGCGGGCATGTAGATCACCGTCACCGGTCCTTCACTCGTGTTCAGGACCATGTGTACACCCTTGCCATCCGGCGTAGGGCAGTATTTGATGACGCTGACAATCTCAGCCAACTCGGGGGTGGCCTCGACATTGAACAAGGCAAAAATCGCCTGGATGTCTTTCGTGGTTTTTCCGCCGGCGCGCGCAACCAGGCTGGGCCCGTCGTGGCTGTAGTGGTCTGCCAGGTATTCATCGACACTGTCCCAGCCCCGGTTCATATTCCAGGTGATGCCGGCCGCACCAACAGCAATAAGGATTCCGGCGGCCAAAGCCATCGATCGCCACCAGGGTGTGGTTTCGGTTGCGGCGGCTCCAGCAGGGTTCCGGCTGATTTGCAGGATGCTTTCCATCATGTCATCAGGTAACTGCAGGTCCATTGCCCGGGTCAGCTTCTCTTCAAAGGCGTCAGCCTCTTCAGCTGCCTGGAGAAATTCCGGGGAAGACTGGCGCGCACGCAGGAACTCCGGATCCTGGCTACGGGGTTCCGCTCCCAATTGGCGAATGAACTCAGAAAAGTTCATGGACATTACCTGTTACTCCATCTTTACGCAGTCTTGATTTCAACTGCTCACGCGCCCGGAAAAGTTGTGTCATCACGGCGCTCTTACTAATTCCCAGTTGTTCCGAGATTTCCTGACAACTGTGCCCCAGAACCACCTGCAACAACAGGGGTTCCCTGTATTTTGGCGCCAACTCCATGATGCTCTGGCGCAGCAATTTTATTTCCGTGCGGTCGTCCGGTTCCAGCTCACTGTCTTCCTTTATGACCACGGTTTCCACGTCGGTAAATTTTGGAACCTTGCGCTCGAAGGTTCTGGCGTATTCCCGGCGTAGAATCGTAATCAGCCAACTCTTGGCCGCACCGATATCATTCAATTTATCCAGCGCTTTCCAGGCCCGTAAATAAGTTTCCTGGACCAGGTCCTTGGCCAGCGCGTCATTTCCACAAATCCACATCGCGTACCGGTACAGATCGGCACCATAGTTGTCCGCCAGTTCATTGAACCTTGCGTGACGGTTGGATTCATTACTCATGACCGGAATACCTGTTAATTACTTGCAAAAAGTTTTTCCTGTATTTCATTGAAATGGAACTGGAAACATCAATATAAGACCTGAAATCAACGATTGAGTGCAGTGAGGCGGTCATAGTAGCCCCGAAAGATTGATTTGACCACTTTTTGAACCGCTGCGGCCATCCGATCCGGGTCGTGGGCGCCCCTGAGGTTTCCCCGCGATTTCTGGTAGTTTTGTGACTAATGGCACTTAATCCAGAACGCCGGAAGGTGCACTCTTTCGCTTGATGCAAAGCCCCGCAAGCCTTACCCTTAGGGGTTGGTATTGGATCAACGCTGGCCGGAGACCTGAAAAATGAGCATGAATTTTGAGCGCGCGCGCTTCAACATGGTGGAGCAGCAAATTCGACCCTGGGAAGTACTTGATGGCCGGGTGTTGTCATTGCTGGAATCCATTCGCCGGGAAGACTTCGTTCCGGTGAAATATCGCAAACTCGCGTTCGCGGATATGTCAATTCCCCTGGCAGCCGGGCAGGTCATGATGCGGCCGAATGTTGAGGGCCGCGTTTTACAGGCACTCGACCTGGGTGAAGATGAGTCGGTGCTGGAAATCGGTACCGGGAGCGGTTTTATCACGGCTTGCCTGGCCTCGCTGGCAAAGTGCGTTGTCAGTGTTGAGATTTTCGAAGAGCTGCACGAGACGGCGAAAGCAAGGCTGGAAGAGAAAAACATCCGCAACGCCGAGTTGTTCGTGGGCGACGTGATGCGGGGTTGGCAGCCGGAGCAGGCCCACGACGTTGTTGTCGTCACCGGTTCCGTTCCGGCCGTACCGGAACAATTCCTCGGCTGGGTCAATCCGGGCGGACGGATGTTTGTCATCACAGGAGATTCGCCGGCCATGGAAGCCCGCTTATTGACCCGCCTGAGCGTCACAGAATGGCGTGAGGAAAGTCTGTTTGAAACAGATTTGCCGAGGCTGATCAACGCGGAAGAACCTGCGGAATTCGTTTTTTAGTCAGGAAGTGTATGGGGAGTCGCCCCCGCCGGCCGTGAGCCGGTATTGGATACAGGTGTGTAAAAATACTGAGGGAGTTGGGTATGTTGAATAAGTTCAAGCTGCTGTGGATAGTCTGCTCGAGCCTGATGGTTTCACCAGCGGTAATGGCTGTAGATCTTGTTGGTGTACATGACCTGGCCCTGAAAAGTGACCCCAGATTGAAGGCTGCCGAGTATCGCCGTGAAGCCACGGCTGAGAACAAGACCCAGGCCTGGTCGAACCTGCTTCCCCAACTGGGCGCCAGTGGTAATTGGAACAAGGGCAACACCAAGACCACTATTCCCGATCTGGATTTTAAGGACGAAAGAACCACGGCGAACCGCAATTACGGGCTGCGCTTGCAACAAAGCCTGTATGACCAGGCCAACTACGAACAATTGGACGTAGCCCGCGGGCAGATCACCCAGGCGGATGCAATTTACCAAACCGTTTACCTGGATTTTCTGCTGCGTGTTTCCGACAGTTATTTTATCGTACTTACCCTGATGGACGGCGTAACCTTCGCCGAAGCCGAAGAACTGGCATTGAAAAGACAGTACGAACAGGCAGAGCAGCGTTTCGAAGTTGGCCTGACCGCGGTTACGGATGTCCACGAAGCCAAGGCCAGTTACGATAACGCCCGGGCGCGCGCTATCGTGGCGAGGAATAACCTGGCGGACGCCAAGGAAGAGATTAGGGTGTTGACTGGCCAGCATTTTGAGGAGTTCGATGCTTTGCAGGAGGTATTACCCCTGGTCGAACCAGATCCGTTCGATGCAGACAAGTGGGTAGAAATTGCGTTGTCGAACAACCCCGTCGTGCTGTCCAGTCGCGCCGCAGTTGAGATTGCGGATTCCAATATGCGACTTGCCCGAACCGGCCATTTCCCCACGCTTGACCTGGTGGCGACGTACAATGATTTTACAAACAAAAAATTTGTTATTCGTGATGACTTTCAACAGCCGATTGCACGGACCGACCTGGGTGTTGACGACACCACGGTTTCGCTTCAGCTGAACATTCCGATTTACCTGGGTGGTGCGGTCAGTTCCCGGACCCGCCAGGCCCGCTACCTGATGGATGCGACCGGGCAGGATCTGGACGATGTGCAACGCGCAACTGTGCGCGAAACACAGAATGCCTTTCGCGCCATTCTCGCGGGCATCCAGGAGGTCCAGGCCTTTGAACAGGCACGAATTTCAGCAGAGAGCGCGCTTGAAGCGACCCAGGCTGGTTTTGAAGTGGGTACACGGACCATTGTTGACGTGTTGATCGCCCAGCAGAGGAAATTCCAGGCACAACGTGACAACTCAATAGCCCGTCATGCCTATATTCTTCGCCACCTGCGGCTGAAGAGTATCGCGGGACTGTTGACTTCAGAAGACCTGAGGGTGGTTAACCAGCTTCTGGAGTGATTAGGCCCTCTACGATTTCCAGGGTTCGTTCCAGTGCGCCCTGGCCGCTTTTGACGAGTTCGAGGCCGGCACGGCCCATTTGCTCGCGTAAATCCGGCTGCCGGAACAAGCGGGCGCTTGCTTCTTCCAGATCTTTCGCATTGTTCACGCGGATCGCAGCTCCCGTATTCAGCAGCTGATTGGTGATGTCTTCGAAGTTGAAGGTATGCGGGCCAAACAGAACAGGTTTTGCAAGGGCGGCAGGTTCCAGCGCGTTGTGTCCGCCAATGGCTTCCAGGCTTCCCCCCACGAAGGCCACGTCGCAGGCTGCGTAATAAGGAAGAAGTTCGCCCATGGCATCGACGATGAAGCACTGGGCGGATGGTGGACAATCGACAAGCTCACTGTGCAGACAGACCGTCAGGCCACTCGCCTGCGCCAACTGGGCTGCCCGGCCAAATCTTTCCGGGTGACGGGGCACCAGGACAAGCAAAGCTTCCGGAAACTTCTTGAGCAACTGCGTAAACGCCTCCAGCACGGGCTTCTCATCGCCTTCGTGTGTACTGCCAGCCAGCAAAACCAGACGTTTGCTGCCCCAGGTCTGCCGGATCGCCTCACCCTGTTCCAACAGTCCTGGCGGGAGCTCCACGTCGAACTTGAGGTTGCCGGTAACTTCCAGCCGCGTTTCATCCGCCCCGATTTCGATCAGTCGCCCGGCATCGAGTTCGCTTTGCGCAGCGATACATGAAACCTGGCTGAGAGCCGCGGTGGTCAGCCGCTTAAAACGGCGATAACCCCGGATGGATCGTTCCGAGATGCGCGCATTGGCGATCATCACCGGAATACCGCGCCGCCTGGCCTCAAAGTAGAGGTTGGGCCAGATCTCAGTCTCCATGATAATGAGGAAGGCTGGCTGTACCCGGTCGAAAAATCTCTTTACAGCCCCCGGGAGGTCCAGTGGGAGATATACGTGAAACACCTCATCCCGGAACAGGCTCCGGACGCGATCAGAGCCCGTGGGTGTGAAGGTCGTCAGGCACAGGGATCGCTCTGGAAAGTGTTGAGACAGCGCTTTGACCAGGGTGCTGGCAACATTCACTTCGCCCACCGATACTGCGTGTACAACGATGCCCCCGGTTTTTTCGGGTGGATCAAACCATCCGAAGCGCTGCGGCCAGCGTTTCAGCCAGTCCCTGTTGCGCAGGCCGCGGATTATCAGCAGCAAGAACACCACTGGGGTGATGAGGTAGATGAGTAGGGTATACAGCCAGCGCATTTTTCACAGGGTACACAGATTATCCGGACGTTTCATTACGGCTTAATGTTGCTGGTAGACTGTTTATCATGAAAAACCTGATTCGCCTGTTTTTTATTGTCACCGTGGCCGTGATTACGGCCTCGTTCCTGCGCTCTATGTTGTAGTCTGCGCCGGTTCAGCGCCATCATCCGGTGGAGGCATGCGTAAGGCTGAGGCCCAGAGCCCCATCAGGAACCAGATCAGTGACGAAGTATAGGTGCCGTAAATGGCGAAATGCGAGTTAAAGGGGAACAGCACCAGGAAGACCGCCAGCGCAAACGGGAACGCATCGCGTCGTTCGCTGGGTGTTGTTTTAGCCCGGTGTCTCCACAAGAACATCATTGCCAGCAACAGCCCGGCCAACCCGATGGTGCCTGTATCGGACATTACTTCAAGCACGATGTTATGGGCGTGGGTCGCTCCGGATTTGCCACCTGATTTTCGGATATGCACATCATCAGGTTCCGCGTATTCCAGGTAAGCAACCGGGAAAGCGCGAACACCAACGCCATTGACCGGGTTCTCCCGGTACATTTTCAGCGCAGTTTTGAAAATCGGGATGCGTTCCATCGAGGATTCATCCAGGGCGGCCTCACTGCCCAGCGCGAATGCCCGGGTAACATTCAGGCGTTCCTGGAACAGCGGTGATGAAAAATAGCTCACCCCGACAATGATCATGATCAGCACCGGGATAGTGAAGATCGTTCGCCGCAATTCCCGGTTTTCCCGTCTCAGCATCAGCACCATGTAGGTTCCAAGCACGATAGCCATCGTGAGCCAGCCAGAGCGCATGCCGGCAATCATCACGGCGCCCAGGATCAGGGTAAAGGAAAGCGCCCAGGCCCAGGACGGCCACTGGCGGCGGGCATGTTCCAGCACCAGTGGCGAAAGCATGGCCAGCGTGGGTCCAAAAAACTGGTATTTCTTTACGAACAAGGCGTTCAGGCGGTCCGGGTGCATCGCTATTCCGAACAGATCGCTGCCAAAAAACAGCTGCACAAATCCATCCAGCGCCCAGAACAACAGCAGGTAGGCCGTCCAGCGCAGCACGCGCTCGCGGGCAGACGGGGCGCATAAAAGCACCGACATGGCCAGTGCCGCAGCCAGGTAGCGCAAGGCAACCAAACTGTGCATCCAGCTCTTTTGCGGATCCACCGAATCCACGCTGGACAGCACAATCGGCACCCAGTAGCACAGGAACAGGGGCAGGATGAAGGCGGCAGAAGAACGGATCATTCTTCGACTGTCAGCAGAACGCGCCAGGAAGGCGAGGGCAATAGCGAAAATCGACAAGGGAATTTCAGACAGGCGGCTGAACGGCAGCAGCGCGATGAAGGCAACAGCCAGCCAGCTGGCCCATTCGTTTTGAAATCGACGTATGAAAATGCTCATGTGTTTTTGTCCGCCATGGCCTGATAATAAACATCAAGCGTTTTGTGCATGGTTTCCTGTAAACCGAACGCATCGCTGCGCGCCACCAGCGGCGGCTGGCGCAGGAACTCCCGGGCGCGCTCATGCAGCTGTTTGTGGCTGCCTGGCGTCACGGCCCCGCGCGGGAATACTTCTGCAAGCACTTCCTGCACGCCGCCGTGGTTCCAACCGATCACAGGTACACCGAGATGCAATGATTCGGGGATGGTCCTGCCGAAAGCTTCGGGCGGGTCGCTGCACAGGCTGAAGACGATTTCCGAGGCGGCCAGCCAGTCCCGTATATCCATCCTGGCCCCGGTAAAGGTAATGCGGTCAAGCACTCCGTAGCGCTTCGCCAGTCCCTCGAGTTCGTCGCGATAGCGCGATCCGGGTTTTGCAGTACCGACGATGATGCCGTGCAGGTCAGGAAATTCGAGCAACAGCGCTGCGGTCAGCTCGATGAAATCCGGGTGCCCCTTGTAGCGGGAAAGGCGGCCCGGCAGGCACAGCAGGCGCCGGTGGGCCAGCTCAGGAAATTCAGCGTAAGTCCGTTCGTACCAGCCCGATCCGGGCCGGTAACCGTAGGGGAAAACCTGGTGACTGACGCCGCCGAGTACGGTAACAACCCGGCCGGGATCGGTTGCCGGATAATTGTGCAGCGTGTATTGGCGAATGTGATCGGACACGGCAATGACGCGGTCGCCACTGGCCATTACCGCGCTGTAGCGGCTGACCGAATAATGACCGTGCATGCTGGTGATGAAAACCGGCCTGGCGGCGGGCGGCAGCCGCCGGATCGCCAGGGCGCAAATCCAGGCGGGTAAACGGGAATGCACGTGCAGGATTTCGGGACGCTCGCGATCCAGCCACTCACTGAGGCGGGAAATATGGCGCAGGGTGCGCAGCCGTTTTTTGCCAATGGGCCAGTCAAGATGTTCAGCACCGCACGCGCGTACCCGGTCACCCAGCGGACCGTCTGCTGCTACTACCGAAACGCGGTGGCCTTGCGCAACCGCATACTCACTCAGCTCGGTAGCGACCAGCTCCGATCCGCCCAGGTTGAGCGATACCAGCGCCTGAACGATGTGCACTACTTAAGCAACTTATTGCGCGCAGGCGGGTTAATCTACGAGGCGATACATGGCGCCGCAGTAGGGGCAACTGGCTGAACCGGTCTTCTCAATGGGCAGGTAGACCCTGGGATGAGAATCCCACAGCTTCTGTTCGGGTGTCGGGCAGGACAGGGGCAGGTCGGCTCGCCTGACTTCGTATTCTCTTTTTGTACTTGCGGTTTCCAGGCTGGAATCAGTGGCATCGGTGGGGTGTGTCAAAACGGCCTCCCGTTGTGCTCAAAATAGAGTGATTTGCAAAATGTCATGCGGGTATTCTACGGCACCCGGATTATTAAATCCGGCAGGTTCCCAGTTTCTGTTCAAAAATCCGGGCTGATTCCTGAGTATCAACCGGTGATATAAGTTCAGCGGGCGCCAGAGAAGCAATCATGCGCTGCTGCCGGAGCCTGCTCACGGTTTGTTCGAGTACACCGGCTTCATCCTCCGTCAGCCATCCAATCGCCTTGAGTTGAGCAATTTGAGGCAGTGTGCCTGTGGCTTTTAATACGTTCGGAAATGTTTGTGCTGATGCCAGCACACCCAATTGTGCGATGAACTCAATGTCAATCAATCCACCCGGTCGATACTTGGGAGAATGGGCTGCGTCAAAACGGGCGTTTGAATCGTGCACTTTGTGCATTTTCTGCCGCATGTCCTGCAGGTCTGACCGCAGCTTTTCAGGGTCCCTGGGCCGGCACAGTACTTCCTGCCGGATACGGTCCAGGCGGGCAGACAAAGCCTGGCTGCCCGCGATGAAGCGCGAACGGGTCAGTGCCTGCAACTCCCAGGTCCAGGCTTCATTCAGCTGGTATTCCCGGTAGGCGCCGATACTGCTGACCAGCGCGCCGGCCCGCCCGTTCGGTCTGAGTCTTGTATCCACTTCGTACAATCGCCCGGAAGGGGTCATGACGGTCAGAAAGCTCAATACCCGCTGGGCCAGCCTGGCGTAGTACCGCTCGGCAGACAAAGGACGCGGCCCATCGGACATTTCATCGCCGGCCTCGAACAGGAACACGATATCCAGGTCCGAATCGTAGCCCAGCTCTTTGGCGCCCAGGGTGCCATAGGCGACGATGGCCATGTTGCCATGACCCTGTTCCCCGTTTCTGCCTTCTTTGTCCCTTCCTTCGACATTGCGGGAGGGGAAACGGCCATGACGTGTTTCAAGTTCTTTCCCGGCGATTGCGAGCACACCTTTCAGGATGGCGGCCGCGAGACCGGATAGGGCAAGCTGGGCTTGCTCAGCAGGCAGTGTGCCCTGCAGTTGCGCGACTGCAATACGCAAGCCAGTGGCCAGCTTGAGGTAGTTCAGCCCTTCCAATACGGCCTCGGCGCCCTGGCCGGCGGCCACCAGGCGCTCGACGCTGCGCACGAGATCAGTCTCGGAGGGAATCTGCTGGCCCAGGGACGGGTCAATCAACTCGTCCAGCAAGGCCGGGAACCGAATGACCCTGGTGGCAATCCATTCGCTGCGGGCGAATAATTCCAGCATGCGGTCGAGGGCGGGCACATGTTGAACCAGCAGCACCAGGTAAGCGCTGCGCCTGCAGACGGCAAGTACCAGGTCAAAAACCCGGTCCAGGGTTTTCTGGTCCAGTGACTGGCGGTCGATACGGTCCAGCAGTAATGGCATGAAGCGGTCCAGCCGGCCGCGGGCGCGATGGCTCAGTACAAAACGGTCGAGCCGGCGCAGAAAAACCGTCATCGGACCGCTCACTGCTTCAACCCTTTCCGGGTCGATACCTTGCCGGTCGGTTTGTAGATCGCGCCACTTTCTCACCCATTGGTCATCTTCTTTCAGGGTGGGTTGGGAAGGAAATATTGCCTCGAACCGATCAGAGACCTGCTGCCGGATACCGGACAAATGCCTTTCCAGGGCCTCGGTGCTTTCCTCACCCATGCCCCGTGTGATCCGTTCGAGGTCCTCACCGGGCGGTAAACGATGAGTCTGCTGGTCGCGCAGGGCCTGTATCCTGTTTTCCAGCCGGCGCAGGTAAACGTAGTCCTGGCGTACTTCGAGCACCGCTTCGGGGCTCATTAATCCCAGCGCTGCGATCTGCTCCAACGCCCGGTCGAGTGACGGGGTTTGCAGGCTGGGCTCCCTGCCACCCCGAAGGATCTGGAAACACTGGGCCAGGAATTCAATTTCGCGGATACCGCCGGGCCCCCGCTTGATGTCGTCCAGGCGGTCTTTGCGCCGTGCATCCTCATGTACATTGGCGTGCATTTCCTGCAGGGCCTCCACTGAGCCGAAGTCAATATAGCGGCGGTAGATGAACGGCCGCAGATTGTTCAACAGCAGGGCGCCGGACTCGAGGTCGCCGGCGACCGGCCGTGCTTTGACCAGCGCGTAGCGCTCCCAATCACGGCCTTCGCGCTGATAGTACTGCTCCATGGCTGCGATGCTGGAAGTCAGCGGGCCTGAGTCACCAAATGGCCGCAGTCGCGTATCCACACGGAAACAGAACCCGTCCCCTGTCACTTCTGCGAGGCTGGCAATCACTGCGCGGGCCAGGCGGGTGAAGTACTGGTCGTTGGCAAGGTTTCGGCGGCCATCGCATTCACCGGTTTGCGGGTAGCAGAACATCACGTCGATGTCCGAGGACAGGTTGAGCTCACCCCCACCAAATTTTCCCATACCGATGACGAACAGTCGCTGCTCGCTGCCGTCCTCGGCCCGGGGCGTGCCATATTTTTCCTGCAGACGCCGGCCATGTTCGTCGATTGCGGCTTGCAGGCAGACCTCCGCCAGATTGGTGAGGTCAGAAAACGTTTCAGCCAGTGTGGCCAGTCCACACAGGTCACGCCAGATAATGCGCAGCATCTGGTGGTTGCGGAAGCGTCTCAGGCCGGCATCCAATCCGGCTTCCGTTATTAAAGCTTCCAGCGCTTGCGCTTCGGGTGGTTGGTGCTGGTCAAGTCCTTCCGCCCATTCCGGGTAACGGTCCAGCACGCTGTCGGCAAAATAGCTGCAATAACGCACATGCGCCTCGCGGTCCTGGGGCGCCATTTCGACTAAAGGCGCGTCGATCCAGCCGGATAATGCAGTGGACGGGGAAACAGATGGGGAATCAGCGGCTGGCATGACCGGATTATAAGGTGATCTGCAGCTTCAATCCTTTAAGATAAGCAGATGTTTTGAACCAAGGAGTAATTTATGCAGCAAGTAACGATTCAAAAAGTCGGCTGGCAAGGCGTCAGCTTCGGTTCAGCCCTGGCCATGGCGGTATCGTTCAATGTGAACCATTCCCTGGGCTGGGCGATACTTCATGGGCTGTTTTCGTGGTTTTACGTGATTTATTTCGCTATTTTCAAATAAATTGAATCAGTACCCCTTAAAGGTGATAAAGCCATGCTTCGTATATTGATTGGCGGACTCGTGTCTGTCATGGTCTTTTCAGCCTGCTCCCGGGATGAATATGACCCCGCGCTTGACTATTTTTCCTTCGCCAACAGCGACCAATTTGTAACCCACCACCTGGAATTGGATCTGAAGGTGGATTTTGACCGGCAGACACTGGCCGGTTACGCCATTCTCCACATGAAACGATTGGATCCTGGTGCAAAGACCATCGTGTTGGACGGCAGGGGACTTCAGATCAGTGGTATCCAGATTTCTGCGGGTGAAATGGAGGCAAAACCGGCCACTTTTGATGTGGGTGAAGCAGATCCAGTTAAAGGGGAGGCCATTCAGATTCACCTGCCTGCTGGTTTCCAGGATGAGTCAGAATTTCTGGTCAAAATTGAATATCAGAGCGGACCGGATGCCTCGGCGCTCATGTGGTTGCCGCCGGAACTTACGGCGGGTGGAAAGTATCCCTTTTTATTCACCCAATCGCAGTCGATCCATGCCCGTAGCTGGGTACCGCTGCAGGATACTCCGGGTGTTCGATTCACTTATGAGGCAACAATCCATACACCAACGGAATTGTTGGCCCTGATGAGCGCGGACAACGATCCACTGGCCGTGAGAAGCGGTGAATATCATTTCTCCATGCCGCAGCCTATTCCCTCCTACCTGCTGGCTCTGGCGGTGGGCAATGTATTTTTTGAACCTATTGGCGAGGATACCGGTGTATATGCGGAACCGGAGATATTACAGGATGCCGCCTGGGAGTTTGGCGACACCCAGGACATGCTGGATGCGGCGGAAGCCCTTTACGGCCCGTACCAGTGGGGCCGATATGATCTGCTGATCCTGCCGCCCAGTTTCCCCTATGGCGGGATGGAAAATCCACGCCTGTCCTTTATCACGCCCAGCGTTATCGCCGGTGACCGCAGCCTGGTTTCCATGATTGCCCATGAATTGGCGCACTCCTGGTCAGGCAACCTGGTAAGCAACGCCACCTGGCGGGATATCTGGTTGAATGAGGGAACGACTTCCTACCTGGACGCCCGCTTGATGGAGGAGTTGTATGGCAAGGAGCGGGCCGACGAAGAGAGGTTGCTGACTTACCAGGGCCTGCTTGAAGGATTGGAGACCGTTGCGGCGGAAATGCAGCATTTGGCGCCGGTTTTCCAATTCGAAGACCCGGACATTGGCCAGGACGGACTGGAATACTCGAAAGGCCAGTTGATGCTGGAAACGCTGGAGGCGGCATTCGGCCGGAACACATTCGATGAGTACCTGGCCGGGTATTTCGAGCATTTCAGATTCCAGGCCATCAACAGTGAGCAATTCCTCGATTACATTGATACCCATCTGTTGCAGAAATTTCCGGGGCGCTATTCACGGGCGCAGGTTGAGCAGTGGTTATACCAACCGGGCATTCCCGATGGCGCAGCGGTTCCCTCATCGAGGAGCCTGGAAGAAGCTGCCACCATGGCCTTTACCTGGTCCAGTGGCGAGCGGCCGGTAGATGATTTGCCGGTAGCAGACTGGAGTCCCCAGGCGATGGTCGCTTTCATCAAAGCACTTCCCGCTGACCTGTCAGAAGACCAACTGCGGGAACTCGATCAGACGCTGGGCCTGAGTACGGCCAGGAATTCAGAAATTGCCCGGGCGTGGTTTATCCAGGCTGCCGCCAGACAATTCCGTCCGGCCTATGACGAAATGCGTTCCTATCTGAACCGGTACGGACGTACCAGGCTGGTGAAACCTGTATACCAGGCCCTGGCCGATAACGGTGAAGACCGTGCGTTGGCTCAGTCACTTTTTGCAGAGGCCCGCGTCGGCTATCACCCGTTAACCATTGCAGCGATCTCGCCGCTGTTGCAAGGCGCGCCGGATTAACCTTGAGAGGTCATACCGTCATGAAAGTCGAACTTTCGATTACAGATGCACAAACCATAAGCGAATACGAAGAAAATGGTGTTTGCGTGGTGCGAAATGTCCTTGACCCGGAGTGGATTGCCCGCATGGGTGAAGCCACCGACCGCATCCTGGCAAACCCCGGTCCCGGCAGTATGGAGTACACCCCGGATGGGAAAACCGGGCGCTATTATGGGGATTTTTTCATCTGGCGCCGGGACCCGGATTTCAATGAATTCATGCGTTCTTCCCCGCTGCCCCGGCTGGCAGCGGAATTCATGCAGGCGGAAGAACTCCGTTTTTTCTATGACCAGCTGCTGGTGAAAGAACCCCGGACTGCAGAACACACCCCGCTTCACCAGGACTTGCCCTACTGGCCCATTCGCGGCAGCCAGATTATTTCCATCTGGGCTGGTTTCGATCCGGTCACCGAGGAAGCCGGAGCAGTGCAATACATCAAGGGTTCACACAAGTGGGGTAAGTTCTATGCGCCGGCGACTTTTGGCTCCGGCTCGCATTTTGCCGATATTTATCGCGAAGCCGGACTCGAGGAGATGCCGGATCCTGACCGGCTGATCAGTGAAAATGAAATGTTGTTTTGGGACCTGGCGCCAGGTGACGTGGTCGTGCATCATCCGCTGACCCTGCATTTTGCGCCCGGGAACCTCACCGCCACGGGACGCCGGCGGGGCCTGGCCTTGCGTTACATCGGAGAAGATGTAACCTGGGACGACCGCCCGGGAACCTTCATCACGAATCCAAATCTCGCAAAAACCCTGCCGCCAATGAATCTTACTGACGGCGAGTCTTTACACGGAGAGCTTTTCCCCCTTATCTGGAAACGTGCTGGCTAAAGCCGGGTCTGAGTCCTTTCCTGATAATTCATCAATTATAATTAGCTGTAAGGGGTGTGAGTCCCGAGTCTCGTGGAGATCGATCACTTGAGTCCAGTTACCAGTACCCAATTACTGCAGGAATTGCAGAAAACCGTGCCCCGGAGAATCCTGTTGGATTCGAAAGAGGCCATGCGCCCATTTGAGTGCGATGGTCTGTCGGTATACCGGCAGCTGCCATTGCTGGTTGCACTGCCGGAAGAAACGAGCCAGGTCCGGCAGATTCTCGTAAGCTGCTACCGCCTCGGGGTTCCGGTGGTCACACGCGGCGCCGGCACAGGATTATCCGGTGGCGCATTACCCATTGAGCAGGGCCTGCTGCTGGTACTGACAAAACTGAACCGGATTCTCGACATCGACCTGCTGAACCGGACGGCCCGGCTGCAACCGGGCGTGCGCAATCTTGCGATCAGCGAGGCGGTTGCCATTCATGGACTTTACTACGCTCCCGACCCCTCTTCCCAGATTGCCTGCAGCATTGGCGGCAACGTGGCTGAGAATTCCGGCGGTGTTCACTGCCTCAAATATGGCCTGACCGTACACAACGTGATGGAAGTCCGCATGCTGACGGTAGAAGGCGAGGAACTGGTGCTCGGAGGCGAGGCGCTCGATGCGCCCGGATATGATTTGCTTGCGCTGGTCAACGGCTCGGAGGGAATGCTCGGTGTGATCACCGAAGTCCTGGTACGTCTTCTGCCACGTCCTGAAACCGCCCAGGTGGTGCTTGCGGGTTTTGACAGTATCGAGCGAGCCGCAGCCACAGTCGGCGCCATAATAGGCGCCGGGATTATCCCGGCCGGACTGGAAATGATGGACCGCTTGTCCGTCGAGGCTGTCGAGGCCTTCAGCTCACCAGGATATCCGCGCGATGCCGAGGCCGTCCTGCTGTGTGAACTGGACGGAGGCGAAGCCGAAGTTGCTGAACAGATGGTCATCGTACGGAATATCCTGGAGACTCAACAGGCGACATCGGTGGCCGTGTCAGTCAACGAGGCCGAACGGTTACGACTGTGGCAGGGACGCAAGAACGCTTTTCCCGCAGTAGGCCGGATCCGGCCGGACTACTACTGCATGGACGGCACCATCCCGCGCCGCGAACTGCCCCGTGTGCTGGCAAAAATCAGTGAAGCCTCTGATCGATATGGTCTCCCCGTCGCCAACGTTTTTCATGCCGGGGACGGCAATCTGCACCCCCTGATCCTGTATGACGCCAACCGTGAAGGCGAACTGGAACAGGCCGAGAACCTTGGCGCTGAAATTCTGAGTATGTGCATTGCAGCAGGAGGTACCGTGACCGGTGAGCACGGTGTCGGCATGGAGAAAATCGACTCGATGTGTGAGCAGTTCACGCCAGCCGAACTGGAACAGTTCCACGCAATAAAGAGCGCCTTCGATCCGGTTGGCTTACTCAATCCCGGCAAGGCTGTACCCACGCTGCACCGCTGCGCCGAACTGGGCGCCATGCACGTGCACAAGGGCAAGCTCCCTTTTCCCGATATACCGAGGTTCTGAGCCGTGGACCAGCAGGATTCGATTGTTGGCAAAGTCAAAGCCGCCCTCGAGGACCGCAGGCCGCTGGCCATCCACGGCGGCAACAGCAAGGCATTCTATGGATACCCCGCGCAGGGTGATTCATTGGATGTCTCGGGACACAGCGGCATTGTCGAATACGACCCCGGTGAACTGGTCATCACCTGCCGTGCGGGAAGCTTGCTGGCCGATATTCGTTCTGCCTTGAGGGAAAACGGACAGCATTTGCCGTTCGAGCCTCCGGCCTTTGGTGAGCGGGCTACCATCGGCGGCACTGTTGCCTGCGGTTTTTCGGGTCCGCGGCGTCCATGGTCCGGCAGTCTGCGCGACTACCTGCTCGGGGTGAAGTTGGTGAATGGTTCCGGTGTGGTTGTTCAATATGGCGGCCAGGTGATGAAAAACGTCGCGGGTTATGACGTGTCACGCCTCGTTGCCGGCTCAATGGGTACGCTCGGCGTGGTGCTGGAAGTTTCGCTCAAAGTACTCCCGATACCCGCGCGGGAACTGACCCTGAGCTTTGAGTGTGACCAGGGCGAAGCGATACGCCGGGTTAATGAATGGTCAGGCCAACCCCTGCCCCTTTCCGGCGCCTTTTGGTCGCACGGGCATCTTCAGGTCCGCCTGTCCGGTGCGGAAACTGAAACCAGGCGCGCGGCGAAGCGATTGCAGGCTGATCAGGTCAGCGAAGACCTGCAGGTCTGGCGGGAACTGCGGGAACATCAAGCTGACTTTTTCACCGGGCCCGGCAATTTATGGCGCTTGTCGCTGCCTCCAGCCACGGAGCCACTCGACCTCGGAGACGATTGCCTGGTGGACTGGGGCGGCGCCCAGCGATGGGTTCGGTCACCCCTGCCAACGGAGGAAATTCGTGAACAGGCCGCGAGAAACGGTGGGCATGCAACGCTGTTCAAAGGAGATGAAAACGGGGAGCGTTTCCACCCGTTGCCACCCGTACTGGAACAGATACACAAGCGAATCAAGCAGGCCTTTGACCCACACGGATTGTTCAACCCGTATCGCATGAGCCGGAACTGGTAATGCGAACGTTTCTGAGTGATGAACTGAAGGAAACCCCCGAAGGACGCGAAGCCGATGAAATTTTAAGGGCCTGTGTGCATTGCGGTTTCTGCAACGCCACCTGCCCCACCTACCTGTTGCTGGGTGACGAACGCGATGGTCCGCGTGGCCGTATTTACCTGATCAAAGAGATGCTGGAAACCAACACCGCAACCCGGGAAACCCAGTCACACCTGGATCGTTGCCTGACCTGCAGGGCTTGCGAAACCACCTGTCCCTCCGGTGTTCAGTACAGCCGCCTGCTGGAAATCGGGCGGGCCGCGGTAGAGTCAAGAGTGGAGCGGCCATTGACCGAGCGCATTCAGCGCGAAGCCCTCCTGCGCACCATACCCGAACCCAATCGTTTTCGCCTGCTGCTGGGCCTGGCCAACCTGGCCCGGCCGTTGCTTACTGCTGCACAGAAAAAAACCATCCCCGTCAGTGCGTCTACGGGCAGACCCTGGCCATCCACCGCGCACAAGCGCAAAGTGCTGCTGCTGGAAGGCTGCGCACAGTCGGTGATTGCGCCCCGGATCAACCTTGCCGCAGCACAGGTGCTGGACCGGCTTGGCATCCAGGCGTTGCCGGCAGCGGGATGCTGCGGTGCACTTAGTCATCACCTGTCGCAGGAAGAGCGGACCGAGGCCACGATCCAAAAAAACATCGATCGCTGGTGGCCTGCAATTGAAGACGGTGTAGAGGCGCTGGTTTTGACCGCCAGCGGTTGCGCGCCGACTGTGATGGACTATGGCCGGCTGCTTCAGCACGACCCCCGCTACGCCAAAAAAGCGGACAGACTGGCGTCGATCACACAGGACATCTCAGCCTTTCTGGAGCATCAGAACCTGGATGTACTGGGCGGCACAACAGGTGATGAGTCGTTGATCGCTTTCCACTCACCCTGCACGCTGCAGCATGGCCTGAAACGTGCCGGCAGCGTTGAAGCCCTGCTGTCCCGGCTGGGGTTCAGGCTGGCGGCCGTGCAGGACGCCCACCTGTGCTGCGGTTCGGCCGGCAGTTATTCCATACTGCAAAAGGACCTGTCTCAGCAGCTGTTGCATCGAAAACTTGAATGCCTTGAACGGGATCGACCCAGTGTCATCGCGACCGCAAACATCGGCTGCATGATGCACTTGCAAAGTGGCACGGACCTGCCCGTGAAGCACTGGATTGAGTTATTGCTCAGCTGCCATTAATCAGGCTGCTCTGCAGCTTGGGGCCTGGCCTTGCGCTACATCGGAGAACTCTTCCCCCTTATTTGGCATCGTGCCGGCTGAAAACTGGTTTTACCGCTGCTGGCGATCCAGATTGTATTTGCTACACTTGAACAGGAATTCTGTTAGTTTCAGGATCAGTACTGTGCAACAGACCAAGAGATGTACTTTTTTGCAGAAACCGAATGAGTGAGCAGCCCATCAAGAGCTTTTGGGACCAGTTGAAGAAAAGAAAGGTTATCCGCGTGGGGATAGCTTATGTCATTGTTGGCTGGATCGTCATGCAGGTGGGTGAGGTGACATTCGAGGCGCTGACCCTTCCATCCTGGGCGCTTACCCTTTTGGTCGTCAGCGTTTTGCTTGGTTTACCGATCGCACTGGTGCTCGCCTGGGCTTATGAAGTCACACCTGAAGGCGTTCGCAAAGATTCAGCCGGTGAAGTGAAGCCGGCCGAAATCGAATTGGATGACCTGCAAGATGCAACGCCCTCCATCGCCGTGCTTCCGTTTGATGACATGAGCGAGCAGGGCGACCAGGGCTATTTTTGTGAAGGCATCGCGGAAGAAATACTGAATGCACTATGCAAGGTGCCCAATCTGCAGGTCGCATCCCGTGTATCGGCGTTTCACTTTGGCGGTAAAGGTATTGATGTCACAGAGATCGGGAAAAGGCTCAAGGTACAGTCAGTCCTTGAAGGCAGCGTGCGTAAATCGGGCAAGCAGTTGCGCATCACCGCGCAGTTGGTCAAGACCTCTGATGGATTTCACCTGTGGTCGCGCCAGTTTGATCGCAGACTGGAAGAAATTTTTGCAATCCAGGAGGAGATTGCCGATTCCATTGCCCACTCTTTGAGTGTGACCCTTAAGCGCGAAAGCGTCAGCGCGTTTAAACAGGTTGATAGCAAGGCCTATGATTTCTTTCTGCGCGGGCAGAGCTATTTCGCCAAACACGATATCGAGGACACGGCTTATGCCCGCCAGATGTTCACGCGGGCGCTGGAAGTGGACCCCGAATACGGCCGTGCCTGGGCCGGCCTGGCTTATACCTATGGTTTTGAGCACATGTATTTCAACGCCACCGACGTGAACCGCGATGAAGCCCTGCGCACCAGTAAGAAGGCCCTGGAGTTGGCGCCGGACCTTGCCGAATCCCATGTATCCGCCGGCATTGCATATTGCATGGTCCAGGATTATGAAAATTCAGAAGTTGAGTTTGAAAAAGCCATTGAACTGGACCCGAAAAGTTACGATGCCTGGTATTTTTTCGGCCGCGCCAAGATCCACGAAGGTGATATTAAGCGGGCCGTGAAACTTTTTGAACGTGCGGCCAGCGCCCGGCCGGAAGATTTCCAAAGCGTACTGCTCCAGGCCCAGTTGTATATCAGCCTCGACAATAACAAAAAGGCTTTGGAGGTGACCCGCAAAGGCATAGAGCGGGTGAGATCGGTGCTTGATTTAAACCCGGATGACAACCGTGCTCTGAACATGGGGGCGTTTGCCTTGTTGCGACTGGGTGAGCGGGAGGAAGCGGATGAATGGATGCAGGCCTCAATGGTAAAAGCCCCAATGGATTCCATCATCCAGTACAACGCGGCCTGCTTTTACGCGCTGGACGGGAATGTCGAGAAGGCCCTTGACTGCCTGGAGCATTGCTTCGTCAAGGTCGGCAATATCAGCCGCGAGTGGTTGTTGCATGATTCTGACCTGGACAGCGTGCGTGATCACCCAAGGTATGCGGAAATTCTTGCCGCCATTACCTGACCAGGAGAGACGTGTTTAAACAATCCGCGCCCCCAACCAAAGGCACACTAATTTCATGTGGCTTTGTGGTAAGGTTGCCGGCTATTTTGTATCTCCACGGAAATCCTAATGAAAAAGCTGATTTTTCTTTCTCTGCTGCTGGTCCTGGCAGCCTGCAAAGTTGACCAGGAAGAGGCTGTGTCTCATTCCGAATCGTCCAGCGAGGCGCTGACCCTACCGGAGGGCTTCACGCTGGTGGATGAATTCAAGGGTGATGACAGTGGTATTTCCATCCCCTTCACCAAGTACAGGCTGGACAATGGCCTGACCGTGATCCTGCACGAGGATCACTCCGATCCGCTGGTGCACGTGGACGTGACCTACCATGTTGGCGCCAACCGCGAAGAGGTGGGCCGTTCCGGTTTTGCACACTTCTTCGAGCACATGATGTTCCAGGGTTCGGAAAACGTGGGCGATGATGAACATTTCAAGATCATATCCAATGCCGGCGGCACGATGAATGGCAGCACCAACTCGGACCGGACCAACTATTTCGAAACGCTGCCGGTCAATCAGCTCGAAACCGCCTTGTGGCTGGAGGCTGATCGCATGGGTCTGCTGCTGGATGCGGTGACCCAGGAGAAATTCGAGATTCAGCGCGAGACGGTCAAGAATGAACGTGGCCAGAGCTACGACAATCAGCCCTACGGGCGCGTTTTTGAAACCCTGAACCAGGCCATGTATCCGGAAGGCCACCCGTATTCCTGGCCGGTGATCGGGTGGATGGAAGACCTGAACCGGGCGGATGTCACTGACCTTAAACGATTTTTCCTGCGCTGGTATGGCCCGAACAACGCGGCCCTGACCATCGGCGGCGACATCGACCCGATGGAAACACTGCGCCTGGTCAAGAAATATTTTGGCCCGATTCCGGCTGGCCCCGGGGTAGAGAACCTGCCCAAGCAGCCAGCGAAGGTGGATGCGGACCGCTACATCACCATGGAAGACAACATCCATCTTCCGGCTATCGCGCTGCTGATCCCGACCTCTTACCTGGCGCACGAGGATGAAGCGGCACTGGACGCCGCCGCCCAAATCATGGGACAGGGAAAAGCTTCACTGCTGTACCAGCGCCTGGTGCAGACCGGTCGCGCTGTACAGGCATTCGTGCGGCACAGTTGCCGCGAACTGGCCTGTGAAATGTACTTCATTGTCATCCAAAACCCCAGCTCTGGCGAAACGCTGGCTGAAATGGAAACCGCTATCCGCGAAACCATTGCGGAATTTGCCGCGCGTGAAGTCAGCGAAGACGATTTGCAGAAGTTCAAAGCCCAATTCGAATCACGGCGTGTATTTGGCCTGCAAAGTGTCAGCGGCAAGGTTTCAACGCTGGCCGCTTTCCAGACCTACCAGGGTAGCCCGGCAGGAATTGGCGCCGAAATCGAGCGCTACCTGGGTGTGCAGGCCGAAGACGTCAAGCGTGTGTTCGATAAATACATCCTGGACAAACCCGCGGTGATTCTGAGCATTGTGCCCAATGGCTCCGTCCAGCTGGCTGCTGCCGAACAAAATTTTGAACTGCCGGCGCGCAACATCCCAGAGAGCTTCCCGGATAAAGACGCCGAACTGCCCTTGCGTCCGGTGGTGGACAACTTTGACCGCAGCCAGAAACCCACGCCGGGCACCAACCCCAGCGTTGAACTCCCTGCCATCTGGGACACCTCGCTGGTCAACAAAGTGCGGGTGCTTGCGGTACCCAACGAAGAAACGCCCACCGTCACGGTGCGCGCATCATTCGAGATGGGACAGCGGGATGAGCCGGCCGGCAAGGCCGGATTGACCTCGTTAACCACATTACTGATGAGTGAGGCGACTACAGAGCACACCGCGGCAGAATTCACGGAGGAACTCGAACGTATCGGAGCGAGTGTTTCTGTTCATTCAGGCGTATATACGACGACGGTCACGGTCAACACCCTGAGCAAGCACCTGGACAAGGCCATGGAGCTGATGCTGGAACGTGTGCTGAAACCGGCCTTCACCCAGCAAGATTTCGATCGCATCAAGTCAAAGACCATCGAAGGGCTAATGCAGAGCCGCAAGACGCCCCAGGGCCTGGCGGGCCGGGCCATAAATTCCGTTCTTTACGGGCCCGATCATCCGCTTTCCTACCCGATGGCTGGATTGCCCGGTACCGTGGAGAGCATCACGCTGGATGACGTGAAAGCTTATTACGCAGCCCATATACCAGCGCACCTCACCGGGATCATGGTCAGCGCCAGCTTGCCGCAAGCCGACATTATTGCGGCGCTTCAGGGCTTTGCCGAACTGGAAATCTCGGAAGTCTACCGCGAGGCCATTGACGAAATGCCCGAGATCTCCGGCCGCAGAATATACCTGGTCAACAAGGAAGGCGCCGCGCAATCCAGCTTGCGTACCGCGCAGCCTTCGATCAAGTACGACGCACTGGGTGATTTCTACAAGGCCGGCCTGATGAACTTCGCGCTGGGCGGTACATTCAACAGCCGCATCAACCTGAACCTGCGCGAAGACAAGGGTTACACCTACGGCGCGCGCAGCGGTTTCCGGGGAGGCAAAGAACTCGGCAGCTTCCGTTTCTCCAGCGAGGTAAACAAGGAGGCCACGGCTGCTTCGGTCACCGAGGTGATCAACGAGTTGGAAATTTACTCAGCTGAAGGAATGACCGGGGAAGAGTACGATTTCATGCGCAGCGCTATCGGCCAGCGCGACGCCTTGCGCTATGAAACTCCCGGCAGCAAGCTGGGCCTGCTGGGTAACATCCTGCGCTATGATTTGCCGTTGAATTATCGTACGCAGCAGAACAATATCCTGCGGGAAACGGACCAGGAAGCACTCGACGAACTGGCCGCCCGGCTGATCCAGCCCGACAATATGGCCATCGTGGTAGTAGGCGATGAAGCTGCCATCCGTCCGGAACTCGAAGCGCTGGGAATACCGATCACGGTATTGGACGAGGACGGCCTCGAAGTGGGCGCTGAGCCCTGAGGCCTCCTCTTGCAACATCGTGTTGCAAAGGGTCCTGGAATAAGACCCCTTACTCCGAAAGGGCTTGTGC
>JAIVWI010000023.1:0-24204 GCA_048636595.1 Oceanospirillum sp.
GCATGATCCGTGACGCCGAACTGGCGCCGGCCCACTTCCGTAAAAGCGAAAAACACTGGCTCAACCTGGCGGACCAGGAACTGAAAGCCCTTACCTAATCCGCCAGCCAACTCTGAATACCAGGGAGGGACCGGGTAGCTGTTTACAGGACAATCGGGCTGTCGGGAACAGCCGATTAGCGCCCATGGACGGCTTGAGCGTGTCCTGTAAACAGCTACCCGGTCCCTCCCCTGGCACGACGCCAATCACGAATCAGGTTCGCTCTTGCACATCCCGGCAGGCTGCTAGCCGGCCTATACCTATGTCTCGGTGCCGCCGACCGTCAACCCGTCGATGCGCAGGGTGGGCTGACCCACACCCACGGGAACACTTTGGCCGTCCTTGCCACAAACACCGATACCCGCATCGAGCTTGAGATCGTTGCCCACCATTGAGACCCGGGTCATGGCATCGGGCCCGTTGCCAATCAGCGTTGCACCCTTGACCGGGCGGGTTATTTTTCCGTTTTCCACCAGGTAGGCCTCACTGGCTGAAAACACAAACCGCCCCGAAGTAATATCGACCTGGCCACCAGCGAAATTCACTGCATACAAACCCCGGTCCACCGAGGCTATGATCTCGTCGGCCTCAAACTCGCCAGGCAGCATGAAGGTGTTGGTCATACGTGGCATCGGTAAATGCGCGAACGATTCACGACGGCCATTCCCGGTAGGCGCCATATTCATCAGGCGGGCATTCAGCTTGTCCTGCATATACGTTCTGAGCACACCATTTTCGATCAAAACAGTGTGCTCCGTTGGCGTGCCTTCATCGTCGACGGTGAGGGAACCACGGCGCCGTTCGATGGTTCCGTCATCCACTACGGTGACGCAGTCGGCGGCAACTTTTTCACCCAGCCTCCCGGTGAACGCCGAAGTGCCCTTTCGATTGAAATCACCTTCCAATCCATGACCAACTGCTTCATGGAGCAAAATACCCGGCCAGCCGGGAGCAAGAACAACCGTCATGGTTCCAGCCGGGGCCGGACCGGCCTCGAGGTTGACCAGTGCCTGGCGCACGGCTTCATCCGCCATTCGCTGCCAGCTATTGTTTTCGATCAGTTCGCTGTAATGAAAACGCCCGCCACCTCCATCACTACCCTGCTCACGCTTGCCGCCCTGCTCCACAATCACGTTGACATTGAGACGAACCAGCGGCCGGACATCGGCCGCGAAAGTGCCATCAGTGGCTACTACCAGGATGGTTTCGTAAGTGGCTGCGAGGCTGACAATAACCTGGCTGACGCGCGGGTCCCTGGAGCGGGCATAACTGTCAACCTGCCGCAACAGGTCGACTTTGTCCTCTGCGCCCAGCGCCAATATGGGATCCTCAGCGCTGTACAACGCCGGAGGTTGTTGCTTCCTCCAGGCCTGTACCTGCCCCTGCTGCCCCTGGCGGGCGATTGCACGCGCTGCACCAGATGCCTGCATCAGGGCGGGCATCAGAATCTCATCCGCATAGGCAAAACCGGTCTTTTCGCCACTGATCGCCCGGATGCCCACACCCTGTTCCACGGAATGTGAACCCGATCGGACCAGTCCATCCTCAAGCAACCACGATTCGTGGCTGGAAGACTGAAAGTAGAGGTCACCGGAATCGACGGCCGGCCCCATCAGGTCGGCCAGAACGCGTTCCAACTGCCCCTGGTCCAGCCCGCCGGGTGCCAGTAACTGCTGTTCCGCCAGTTTGAGCGCATCCGTCATCAGCTTGTCTTTTCCCTGCCGTTCATATTTCTCATTTTCTTAATTACTCCTTCAGCCATCCGCGGGTTTATCGACCACCGGTTCAATTACCGGGTCATCCCAACTGCCGCTTATGGTGTATTGCACCTGTGTGGCTTCCCCCAGTTGATCCGCCAACAATCCCTGCAGCGCCAGCCCTGCAGCTGCCCCGCCTGGACCGGCCGCGATGGCGCCGATAATGGGTAGTGTGTTTCCCAGGCCGGGTCTGATCGTCAGCAGTTGATCATACCGTTGTTCAACCAGGTCGGTACTTCCCGAAAGGCTGATCTTGGCTGCGGACGATTTCAAAAGCACGTCATCCGTAGTCGCCAGGCCATTCTCAAGGGCAAATGTTCCGCTGGCTTCGTCAAAAGTAAATCCGGAGTCGAACACATCCCTGAAATCCAGCGACAGCCGCTTGGGAAGTGACTGGATGCTCAACAGGCCCAGCAAACGCCCTGACCCTACTTCGGCATCTGTAATATTGCCCTGTAATACGGTGAATTCAACCTTCCCATTGAGCCGGGACAGCGCAAATTTAGCCGGCGAGCCCGGCCACCAGGCATTAAAATGCACCACTGTCTGCCCCCCTGCCATTGAAGAACTGATGTCCATCGACTGCAGGAAACTGCCCAGCGATTCCGAACTCATATGGATGTCAAATTCCGACCGGTGCCGGTGATCCTCCAGCGACCAGTCTCCGCTCGCATTAAGGGTCAACTGATCCGAAGCAGCCTCCACTTTTTCAAAGTGAAACCCGGTCTGAGTGGGATAAGCTTCAACTCGCGTCTCGCCTAATTCAACGCCAAGATAGCGGAATGATTTCACATAGAGGTGCAAGGACGGCAGGTCAGCCGGGTCGGAATCCGTCTCCATACCTGATGAAATCGGGTCTCCCAACGCCAGTCGTTCGAACTCCGCTGAAAGACTCGGCGGACCACTACTCCTGCTGGTGAAACTGACTTTTCCGTTAATCTCCTCACCGCTGAACCTGGCTTTCACATCGCTCCCGACCACGTTGAATTCCACCATGACATCGCTGAACTGGCGGTCAAGAAAAATCAATTGATCCGCCGTCAGGCGGCTGGTTTCCAAATCCAGGCCACCCAGGCCTTTGCCTTCAACTGCCCCCTCAATGATCACATCAACCCAGCCGTCAAGGTCAATTTTTCCGGAATATCCTTCGATCCTGACGAATCCGTCCGCAGGCAGTTCCGGGCGCCCCTCACCGACTCGAATCACCGCACTTTTTGGTGTTTCAGATTCACCGGACAGAGCGAATCGCAATGTTGCCCGGTTGACGATTTCAATGTCCAGCAACCTGGTCTCCCCGCTAAGCGGATATCGAAGCAGAAGTGGCCACTGGTCGTCTGCCGCTTTGTTCAGAGGCGCAGGCAGATTCAGACCGACACCCTCGAGGTCAGACCGCAACAGCAACACAGTCTCCGATTCATCGCCACCCGATTCCTCACCACCCTGGGGGGGAGTGACCACAATTGAGGCCTCCCATTCACTGCTTCCCTCGATTTGCGCCAGTGCTGTATAGCCATCCAGCAGAAAACCCGGAATTACGTCACTAACGTTAAAATGTCCCCTTACGTCAGCCCTGAATTTCTCTTCTTCATCGGCATCGGCCTTTATATCGATGCTGGCGGGGTGGCCCCTGAAAACTGCGTTCAATCCCTGGCCACTGAATCCCCGGTGGTCGTATTGCAGTTCACCGCTGATGTTCTCGAAGGTAATTTCACTGGAGGGATCCGAGAAACGATTGTCCTCGATAAGAACCCGGCCATTGACACTTATTTCCCCCTTGGAAAGGCCCAGGGGGAATATCAAATCGCCATGTGTGCTGGCCGGACCACTGAATTCGAACCGTGACAAATCGGTGTTGATGTACTGCTGGATCGGTGATTGTTTGATGAGGTCCAGTAATAATGGCAATTCGCTGTCCGCGGAATAACTTACTTCCAGAACCGGCATTTGCATATCGGGTATGATTGCCCGGGCTGAATGCACGGGAACACCCCCAATATCCCCGACACGACCTTGAACATCCATCGATGTATTCAAGAAATGGACCACTGCATCAACGCGCCTGGCTTCAGGCCAGCCATCCACGTAATCCAGCAACGCGTTGCGAACTTCCGCCACGGCTTCAAATCGGCCTTCACCATGCCGGAACGGCCAGTCGTCCAGATCACCATGTATCTGGACCTGGCCACTAACGATCTCACCCTCCACCAGGCCCCTGCGCAACCAACCTATGATGGCTTCGCTCATAAGCGCTTTAGGCCAGTAAGCACCCAAACCCCCTATTGTTCCACGGCTCAAAGCAACGCTGGCATCAATTGCAGGTTTGTCTTCGTTAGAACCAATTACCCCGCGGCCTGTAATCGCAAAATCTTCATTTTCCAGGCTGCAGTCATCGAGCCCCGCCTGCCATTGCCTGCCCCAATGAAAATCCAACTGACAGGCTGGCATAGTGAATTGCAAACGTTCACGAAACATCCGCGGCCAGTCCAGCAACACCTCCGAACCTGTTAAAGCAATACTGCCTGAACCGTGTTGCAACGCAACGACAGCGTCCAGTCCCTGCACCCCCGGCCAGCGGTCCGATTCTGAGACGCCGAACCCGCTGAGGGAACCACGCGCAAAATCAGGCTGCCATGATTTATTGAGAATCAGTTCCAGATCGTCTACCTGGCCAGAAATGGCCGGGGGTAAAAAGGAGGGCCATTCTGATTTATAAATAGACATGATATCCCTGGTGACGTCCAGGGAAAATCCGAGCGGCAACCAGTCTGCGCTAATCCAGAGACCCACGTCTTGCGGGATATTCCGGGCCAGGGAAATATTGGGCGCCATCCACGACTTTTTATCATCTTCATACAGAAAATCTGCGATATCGAGCCTCCACCGTCCTTTTTCCTGGAAGTGCCAGTTGAAACGCATATTGACGCGGTCAATTGCCAGGTCCTGGTAGTTGCTGACCAGCCTGGCATCCTTAAGATCACTGACGCCCTGGATCCGGAACCCCTCACTCTCTGACCAATCCCCCCACAACTCGGCATTGAACCAACCGGTCAAAGGCAGGAACGGGTTAGCCGGAAGCTTGCCCTGCAAGGCAGCCAGCATCAGTTCCCGGGCTGATGCCTGCCAGGCAGCCTGCGCCATCTTCTGATCTTCATCCAGCACGAACAGGACAGTGGCTTCCACTTCCCCGTACACCAGTTCACTGCGGGCATCGTAAAGACTGGCCTGGATTTCGGCAGAGAATTCGTCCCCATCCATGTGAAGCCGCCCGTTAATGGAAGAAAACCTGAATTGAATATCGAATTTTTCATCCAGGTATTCGAGACTGGAGTCCTGCAGGAACACTTCGCCCACTTTCGCCAATTCCTTCAGCCCGGAACTGCTTTCACCCTTACCCCTGCCGGTGACACCGAAACCGGAAAGCTCCAGGCGGCCGTCAGCCTTGTGCAATAACTGTAAATCTGCACCGATGACCCGGAAATTGTACAGCGGGCGGCCAGGAATCAGTAGATTAAGAGGCTTGATTTCCAGCGCAGCGGATTTGATCGCAATGACTCCCAATTCGCCGGGATCGCCTCCCGCCTTCGGCAGCAGTCTCATTCCCTGCAAAGTCAATCTCGGACCAAAAGCACTCCATTCACCGTCGAAACTTTCCACCACGACCGGGCGCCCGAATTCCTCGGAAAGCCAGGATTCCAGGCGATGCTGGTAATGGTCGCTATATGGCATCAACAACTGACCGACACCCACCAGTACCGCAGCGAGGATGATTAAAATGGACATGGCAGTCCAGATCAGGGTCCTGACCCGGCGCAAAATGATCTTCAGGCTCACCATTATCCGGTTGACGAAATCAGCTCACAGCAAGACGACATCGAATTGCTCCTGCGCGTACTGATCTTCCCTTTGAAAACGGATGGTCTTCCCGGTCAGTTCCTCAAGTTCCGCTACGGTGGCGGATTGTTCATCGAGGATTCTCTCAACTACCTGTGAAGAGGCCAACACCATCAGTCTGCTGGCCTCAAACTGTCTGCTGGAGCGCATGATTTCCCGGAAAATCTCCAGGCACACCGTCTCGGTGCTCTTGACGCATCCACGGCCTTCACAACAAGGACAGGGAATGCACAAACGCCGCTCGAGACTTTCGGTGGTTCTCTTCCTGGTCATTTCAACCAGGCCCAGCGCAGAAATAGGGGTCAGCGTTGTTTTGGCATGATCCCGTTCCAGCGCCCTCTCAAACGAACGCATGACTTGCTGCCGGTGTTCTTCAACCTCCATATCAATAAAATCGACAATGATGATGCCGCCCAGGTTCCTCAAGCGCAGTTGCCGCGCGATGGAGTGGCTTGCTTCCAGGTTGGTCTTGTAGATTGTTTCTTCAAGATTCCTGTGGCCGACATAAGCACCGGTATTGACATCTATCGTGGTCATTGCCTCGGTCTGATCAAATACCAGGTAGCCGCCGGATTTCAGGTGCGTGACAGCTTTAAGCGCCTTTTCGATTTCATCTTCTACGCCAAACAGGTCAAAAATGGGCCGGTCAGCGGAATATTCCTCGATACGGTCCTGCCAGTCCGGCACGAAACGCTGCGCAAAATCCCGGGCTTTTTGCAGCACCCGGGGGGAGTCGATCCTGACCCGGTCAACATCCTCATGCATCATGTCGCGCAAGGCACGCAGCGGCAATGAAAGATCTTCGTAAATGCAGCTCACAGCCTCGGCGCCAACGGCACGCTCTTTGATAGCCCGCCAGACTTTACCCAGGTAAACCATATCAGCAGAGAAGGCGAAATCGTTCACACCCTCAGCGTTGGTGCGCACGATGTAGCCATGTCCCACCGCATCATCGCGCAGAGTATGTACGAGTTCTTTCAAGCGTATTCTTTCCTGTTCTTCCTCTATTCGTACGGAAACTCCTATCGTTTCACAATCGGGCAGAAGCACCAGAAAACGGGAAGGAATACTGATATTGGTCGTCAGGCGGGCTCCCTTGCTGCCAAGCGGATCCTTGATGACCTGGACCATGATCCTCTCCCCAGGCCTGAGCAATCTTGCAATCGAGGGCTCTGGTGGCGCTTCTCCTTCCTGGGCGGAAAAATCCTGTCGCTCCAGGTCCCGGGCATGAAGAAATGCAGTTCGCTCCAGGCCGATTTCCACGAATGCAGCCTGCAGGCCCGGCAGAACCCGCGAAACCTCACCCATGTAGATATTACCGATGTAGCCGGTATGACCGGTGCGCTCCAGCCAGACCTCCTGCAGCATACCGTTTTCTACCAGCGCTACCCGCGATTCAGAGGGTGTTGAATTAATAAGAATTTCTTCGCTCACGCACTAACCCGCAAATTGCACCAAATCACCCAAACCAGAATATCACCTGAAGTCGCCAGTAAGGTTTATTTAGTGTTAATAGTTTCTTTATTTTAGAATGCCTGCTTCTTGCAGAATTTCCGCAGTTTCGTGGAGCGGCAGGCCCATGACTCCCGAATAGCTCCCCTCCATGTGTGAAATTTTCTGTGCCGCAATGCCCTGCACGCCATAAGCACCCGCTTTATCCATCGGATCACCGCTGTCGCAATAGGCCTCGATCCAGGCCCGGTCGAGATTTGAGAATGTAACCCTGGTGATATTCAGGCGCTCAGAAAGCCCGCCCCCCGGCAAAACCAGCGCCACCGCCGACCACACTTCATGCGTTCTGCCGGACAAGCCCTCGAGCATGTGAATCGCATCCTCCCGGTCCACTGGTTTACCGAGGATGCGCCCGTTCACAATCACGGCGGTATCGGCGCCCAAAACTGCCGCCGTTACTCCGTCGCGCCGGTGTACTTCGAGCGCCTTTTCCCGGGCCATGCGACAAACATATTCCCGGGCGTCCTCTCCTTCCCGGACGGATTCATCGATGTCCGCAATAATCACCTCGTGTGCCATACCAACCTGTTTTAACAATTCCCACCGCCGCGGGGATGAGGAAGCCAGGATGAGTGGGGGGGTCGCATCAGGGTAAGTCATGGCTTAAGCCCGGTGGTAAGGGTGATTCTGAGTAATCGTCCAGGCCCGGTACAATTGCTCGGCGAGCAAGGCCCGCACCATTGGGTGCGGTAGCGTCAGCTTGCCGAGAGACCATACCTTATGTGCCTGTTGCCTGCACTGCTGTGAAAGTCCGTCGGGACCCCCGACCAGGAAACAGACGCCGTGCTCTTCACGCATCCAGCGCTCCATCTCTTCGGCAAGCTCTGCAGTAGACCACTGCTTGCCACGTTCATCCAGGGCAATAATGCGGAAACCGGATGGCACACTACCAAGCAGTGCTTCACCTTCCCTGGTCCGTAGTGAGTCAATATCCGCATTACGGGATCTCTTCGCCAGTGGAATCTCGCGCAGTTCCAGGGAAAAACCCCTGGGGAAACGGCGGGCGTATTCCGACCAGGCCGTCTGGACCCAGGCCGGCATGCGCTGTCCGACAGCCGATACGATTAGTTTCATTTGAAAAAGCTTTGTTTGCTTGTCAGCCTGGGCGTCAGCTGGTTTGACCGGCGCTGCTGCGCCGGTCGCTACTGGCTTCCCAAAGTTTTTCAAGGTTATAAAAAGCCCGGGTCTGGGGTAGCATCAAGTGGACGATCACATCATTCAGGTCAACCAGCACCCATTCCGCATTTCTTTGCCCTTCCACACCCAGCGGCTGACAACCGGCCGCCTTGGCTTTCACAATAAGATTGTCCGCCATGGATTTTACATGCCGGCCGGAACTTCCGGACGCAATGACAAACAATTCCGTCAGTGGATTGCGGCCGGAGACATCAATGACTTGGATATCGACAGCTTTGAAATCTTCAAGAGCGGTGATTACCAGCTCCCGTAGTTGGGCGAACGACAATGCGTCCGCAGTGTTTTGATTGGTCAATAGAACCTCACCCTGAATTCGACTGGTGAATTTTATCCTGTCCCGGCCAAACCCGCAATTTTAGTGGAATAAAGCCGGTGCTCAAGGATGTATTCAATTACCGAGTCCGGCAACAGGAACCGGGGTGACAAACCGGCATGGATCTGGCGTCTGATCTCTGTCGAAGAAATGGCCAGCTGCGTGACCTCGAGGGGTAAAATCAAGCCGGCAGGCGTTTTTCGTAACTGGTCTGGATCGTTCACCAGGCGGGGTTGAACCTGCTCGAAGAGGGCTCCGGAGTAAATGTGTTTCGATTCCGGCCTGCGCATGATGACCAGGTGCGCCAGGTCAAACAGTTTATGCCAGTCATACCATTGGTCCAGGACATTAGCCGCATCCTGCCCGATCATCATCAGGATCGGTGCTTCTCCCTCTTCTCTCCTGATCTCGCCAAGTGTATCCACCATGTAAGACGAACCTTCGCGCCGGACCTCACGATCATCCACCTGCAGTTCCGGGTATCGGGACAGGGCCAGCTTCAGCATGGCCAGGCGATGATCAGCCGAAGCAAAGGTGCTGGCGCGATGGGGTGGCGTGCCGGCCGGCAACAGGCGGAAATCCTGCAGATGCAGCCTCTCCATGGCCTCGAGTGCGGCCCGCAGGTGTCCGTAATGAACCGGATCAAAAGTGCCGCCAAAGATTCCTATGGCCTGCGTGGATCGCGTCATTTAATCATTCACTGCAGGTGCACGGCGCCGGGCTCACACAAATGCCAAAGAAGCCTGTCCAGCGTTTGCCACGGGTCACCGGCTGCCCGTCCTTTGCTTTGGCGGTCAATCAGCGCCAGTGACCGGAAAGAATCATCCAGCTTGTACTCCGACAGGCGCGCGATTGCGGCTTTCATGGGACCCTGCCGGGCCGGCCAGACATGAAATTTACGAAAAACTGAAGATTCATTCTCACCCGAACCTATAGCAGCACTAACCGTTGCGGTCAGACTCAACTCGCGATACAGGGCTCCGACCACGGGCTGGATGGGGGTATTCATGCGATGCAGGCCAGAAGCCACTCGCAGACATTCATTCAACCGCCCCAGGAGGCTGCATTCAACCAGCCGGAACGCATCAAAACGGGCGCTGCTGGCGACGGACTTGTGAATCAATTGTGCAGTTACCCTGCTGCCCTGATCCAGCAACAACAGCTTATCTATTTCCTGCTGCGCAGCCAGCAAATTTCCCTCCACCAGATCCGACAGCAATGCAACCGCATCCGGATCAGGATCCAGACCCGCTTTCAACATGCGCTTGCGGATCCAGTTCGGCAATTCGTTTGGCTTGACCGGCCAGATTTCTACCAGCACGCCCTGTTTGGCAAGCGTACCAGCCCACTTCGTTTTCCGCGAAGCGGCACTCCACTGACCACAGGATACGAGTAGCAAAATATCCGGGTCGGGCGAGCTTGCCATTTCGCTCAGCACCTTTGCGCCATCATTTCCCGGTTTACCGGCAGGCAGCCTGATATCGACAATTTTCTGTGCAGAAAAAAGGGAGAGAGCGGCTGAATCCGCGGCAATGCTGTCCCAGTCAAACTTCCCTTCAACCTGGTAAACATCGCGCTCGACAAACCCCTGTTTCCGGGCAGCTTCGATGATCTGGTCCCTGCATTCCTGGACCAGCAGTGCTTCGGCTCCGGCTACCAGGTAAACCGGCTTCAGGGAACGCGAAAGCAGTGCGGGCAACTGGTCGGCGTTAACGGCCATTGTTTGCGGTCTGTGTCTTGTCTTGGATCATCTGCTTAGCTCTGAACATGACAATATCGCATTGAAGGAGTACTAATTCGGTGACCCCAGGCGCGTCACGAGCATGCGGGCCAGTGTCTCTGCCAGGTCCTGCTTGAGGTATTCCTGCTCCCGGGAAGAGGCAAGAATTTTCTGTTCATCGAAACTGATTTCCCGTGCCTGGCGCATGGTCTGCAAGGGAATGATGTCTTGGCCATCGGTATCCGTTACACGAAACTTGACCGTGTGGGTGATGCGAAACTCCCTCACGCGGGCGTTGTCACCAACGGTTAACACTTCGGTGACTACGCTATTGGTCGGGATTTCCAGGAATGCCGTGGCATTTTCGCTGCTCACAAAAGTGGCGCCGCTTTGTTCCAGCAGCACCCGGACCCGGCGGGCCAGGAGGCTGTATTCGTCATTAACGACCATGCGTGTCTGCGCCATTTCCGGCGGCAGTTCCATGTCCTCCCTGAGCTGAAATCCACAAGCAGTACACAGCAGGACCAGGACCAGCCCACATATCGCACGAAGGCGGGCCGGAAGCGGATTGAACTGAATCGGTGACATGCAGTTCAGCCTACTACAATATTCAGAAGGCGGTCGGGGATATGAATGACCTTGCGGACCTGCTTGCCTTCCATGTACCGGCTCACATTCTCGATCGCGACAGCCTGCTCCAACACCTCTTCCTCGTCCAGGCCGGGCTCCAGTTCCATCCGGGCGCGCAGCTTGCCATTGATCTGCACCACCAGCGTAATTTGCGTGCGCTGCCTGGCAGATTCATCCGCCATCGGCCATGGCGCACAGTAGAGCGGGCCGCTACCACCAAGCGCCTCCCACAACACTTCGCAAATGTGCGGCGTAATGGGCCCCAGCAGACGGACAATCGCCAGCCAGGCCTCCTGCAGTACCGCCCGTGACTGTTCGGTTTTGATTTCAAAACGCGCCAGGTGGTTGCTCAGTTCCATAACTGCTGCGATGGCCGTGTTGAAAGTGTATCGCCGGCTGACGTCATCACTGACCTTGGCGATGGTGTCATGCAACAGGCGCCGGATTTCTTTTTCCTGTGCGTTCAGAGAAGCCGTATCCAGCGCCTCGACCGGTCCTTTTTCTACGTGTTCGGTAACCTGTGACCACACTCTGCGCAAGAAACGCGAAGCGCCCTCGACACCTGATTCAGACCACTCCAGTGACTGGTCCGGCGGCGACGCAAACATCGAGAACAGGCGAATGGTGTCCGCTCCATAACGCTCGACCAGACCTTCCGGGTCGATGCCATTGTTCTTCGACTTCGACATCTTTTCCACCGCGCCGATGAAGACCGGCTGACCGTCCGAAACCATCTTTGCACCGATCGGCTTACCTTTCTGGTCACGTTCCACCTCGACATCGGCAGGGTTGATCCAGTGGATTCCGCCGTCCTCATCCTTGCGATAGTAGGTGTCTGCAATCACCATGCCCTGGCACAACACACGCGTCGCCGGTTCGTCCGAATCCACCATCCCGGCGTCGCGCAACAGCCTGTGGTAAAAGCGGAAATACATCAAATGCAGGATGGCGTGCTCGATGCCTCCGATGTACTGGTCGACGGGCAGCCAGTACCTGGCCCGCTCATCCAACTGTGCATCGGCGCCAGGGCAGCAATACCTGGCGTAATACCAGGAAGATTCCATGAAGGTGTCAAATGTGTCGGTTTCGCGCTCCGCGGGCCCACCGCATTGCGGACAGGTTGTTTTACGCCATTCCGGATCAGTTTTGAGCGGCGACTGCACCCCGGTAAAACTCACATCTTCCGGTAATATGACCGGCAACTGGTCCTCCGGCACCGGAACTGCATCGCATTTTTCACAGTAAATTACCGGGATGGGACAGCCCCAGTAACGCTGGCGGCTCACGCCCCAGTCGCGCAGCCGGTAATTGATTACGCGCTTGCCGATGCCTTGGGACTCCAGCCAGACCATTGCTTTTTCAATGGCTTCATCCACCTCCAGTCCATCCAGCCATTCACTGTTGATCGCGGGACCACTTCCCGTCCAGGCTTCTCCTTCCCAGTCTTGCGGAGGCGCCACGGTGCGCACGATCGGTAAGCCGTGGCTGACTGCGAAATCCCAGTCCCGCTGGTCCTGCCCCGGCACGGCCATGATGGCGCCCGTGCCATAACCCATCAAAACGTAATCGGCAATATAAAGTGGTACGGGTTTCCCGGTAAAAACATTAAACAGATAGGCGCCGGTAAAGATGCCCCGTTTTTCCAGTGCACCGCCAACCGCCAGGCGCTCGGTTTCACTCACATTTTGCGCCTGCTTCACGAAAACCTGGACTGCTTCCGCCTGGTCCTGCGTTGTAATTTCGGAAACCAGTGGATGTTCAGGCGCCAGAACGGCGTAAGTCATTCCGAATGAAGTATCCGGGCGCGTGGTAAACACGGCCACCGCCCTGCCCTGCGGGTCGGGCTTTCCCTGTGCATCGCACACTTTCATTTCAAATTCGGCGCCCTCGGACCGGCCGATCCAGTTCCGCTGCATGGTCTTGACCGAGTCCGGCCAGCCGTCCAGTTCATCCAGGCCCTGGAGTAACTCCTCGCTGTAATCGGTGATTTTCAGGAACCACTGGGATATCGCTTTGCGTTCCACCTCGGCCCCGGAACGCCAGCCCCGGCCATCGATAACCTGCTCATTGGCCAGCACCGTCTGATCCACCGGGTCCCAGTTGACCTCTGCTTTTTTACGATAGGCCATGCCGTTTTTCATCAGGCGGGTGAACATCAACTGTTCCCAGCGGTAGTACTCCGGTTTACAGGTGGCCAATTCCCGTGACCAGTCGTAAGCGAAACCGAGGCGCTTCAACTGTCCGCGCATGTGCTCGATATTGGCATAGGTCCACTTCGCCGGGGCGGTATTGTTCTTGATGGCCGCATTCTCCGCCGGCAGCCCGAAAGCATCCCAGCCCATGGGCTGAAGCACATTCTTCCCGCACATGCGGTGATACCTGCTGATCACATCTCCGATGGTGTAGTTGCGCACGTGACCCATGTGCAGCGCACCGGACGGATACGGCAGCATGGAAAGGCAATAGAATTTCTCTCCTTCAGCCTGTTCATGCGCACGGAATGCATCCTCGTGCTCCCAGCGCTGCTGGACCTTTACTTCGATTTCACCGGGGTTATAAGGTGTGATCGCCATGCTTTCGCAGCCTTCAGGACTCGGGTGTGTACCAGATTGGAGAGGTGTAGGCTCGCTCCTGGATCGAGGTCGGCACTCCCTCCGGCAGGTCGATGCCGAACCGGAAAGCATCATAGGTGGACCAGCGCGGAGTCGGTATTTCCAGCACCCGCGCGTAATAGAACGCCTTTAGAGCCGGATCAAAATCGGGATCGGTCCAGACCGTTCCCAGTTCGGAGGCGCCGATGGTGTTGGTCCAGTTGGCATGGGCAACATCCACGGTGTTGCCCACGGCGGGCAGTTTGCCATCCGCGCCCTGCACCCGGCCACCTGACCAGGCAACGTCATAGACCTTCTCCCGGGTTACACCTTTTTTATCAAGCCAGCCTTTTACGATCTGGATGCGGTCGAGGTTGGCCCCGATCGGATCGCGCAAGGCATAGACCAGGAAGCTCGGCGCCTTGGCGCCATCGGGCCTGACCCGCAAATCGCCGCCCATCGGCACACCTTTTTGATACCCCACATTGGCCGGTATGCGCGAGTTCCAGTCCTGATCGGTAAAATCCCAGCCGCCAAACAGGCGCACAGCCATGCGCGGGCCGGTAGTCCCATAGACTTCCTTGCGCTGCATTGCATCGAAAATGGCCTCACGGGTATTCTCCGTGGCCCAGACTGCGGCCAGCCCCGAGGCAACCATTTGCCAACCCATGATGACTCCATTTTCATTTTCCATGAAAGGATGCGTCATCCGTTTCGGGTTGGGCTCGTAACCAGAGTGTTTACCGAAGAAGTTGTCTTCCTCGGCGGTTGCCAGCGAGGTGTGGCTGTCGGTGCTGCCAATCATGCCGAACTTATAAGGATTGGTGCCGAGACGTGACTCGATGGCCAGGCCGCGTTTCAGTGCTTCGCGGGCGTATTCGCCAGCCAGCATGTCGTCGGTCTTGGCCTCGGAAACATCGAGGTTGCCAATAGCCCAGGTCTCGTAATCTGCAAATTCATCGTTTGGCGACAGGAAGGGGTGGGTTTCGCCATCACCCTTGATCTGGGTTGCTTCGTACAGCGGCTCCCACTTGTTGCGTTGGGTAACATAGGCATCATCGAGTTTCTTTCCATTCCACTGCGCTTTGAGCGGGAACATGATGCCGTTTGACAGGTTGCCATTGTGTGCGATCGCCAGTATTTCGCCCTCGGTCTTGCTTTCATAATTGGCGAGATACTTCCACAAATCCCGCGGATCGGGGCTGCCCTGGGGCGCCGTCATGGTGAAAGGCACCACCTGCCTGGCCCGGACCGCGCCGTCGCGCATGATAACCACCCGGTGCATGTTGTTGCCCTTGATCAACGAGGTCCACTCAAATCCGATAAAGGCAGTAAACCGTCCCGGATCGTTGAATGTCTCGGCATCGGCAATGACGCCTTCCCAGAGGTTCTTGTAGGCTTTTGAACCCGGCGAATAGAGCGCGATCATCTCCGGTTCCATCTCACCCTGGGAGAAGGTCGTAATCAGGTCGAGCGTTGCCTGTACCGCTGCATCACCGCCTTCCTCGAACCCCTTGATCCAGCGCGCCGACTGCTCAAAGGCCAGCAGTTCCGGCTTACCGATGGAAATATCACTGAAGAGACCGATACCATCGGAATGATCGGCTATCACCAGCCAGTCCAGCGGGCGGGACAATCGCACTGCCTGGCCGGTGGAGGAAACGACTTCCTCGCCGCGCGCGAAGCGGTAAGCCGCGCGCGGAGACAGGCGGTTGCCGAACAGGCCGGCATCCATCGACAGAGTGGTGTGGAGGTGTGTATCGCCCCACAGCGGTCGCTCCGGAAAACCGCGTTGCGCATAGGGAGAGTAAACTTTGCCGGTATAGGCCTTGGATAGTACTTCCGGCGTCGGAATGCCGGTGCCCTGGGCCATGGCGGGAAGCGCAGTCATAAGCGCAATGGTAAAAACGGTGGTGAGCAGGAATCTGGTCATTATTAACTCCATCTTCAGTTTGCTGAGAATTCTATATTGGTAGTGTCCCGTGACGGCTGTGGGTATGACGGGACGGCAAAGTATAACAATAATACGTGCCCGGGCCTTGATGACGAAACTACACCTGCAAACAAAGCCACAAAGCCAACAATAATCTGCGTCCTTTGCGGATAAATTCCCAGCGTATGAGCTCAGCGTGTTCGCTTACGGATATGGTCAACCAGGCCTTCGAGGCCGGGGATATCTTCCGGGATGGCTGCACCTTCGCCTGACAACGCAGGCTGGATCGCGTCGGCCAGGGATTTTCCAAGCTCCACGCCCCACTGATCGAAGGCGTTGATTTGCCAGATGACGCTTTCGACGAAGACTTTGTGTTCATAAAGCACCAACAATCGGCCCAGCATGGCGGGGCTTAAATCGTCGAGCAGGATTACATTTGATGGCCGGTTGCCGGGCATGATCCGGTGTGGCAGCACCGCTTCCAATTCTTCTTTGGCCACGCCCTGGCCGCGCATCATTTTCATGGTTTCATCCCGGTCACGGCCCACAGCAAGGGCGGTCGCCTGCGCCAGCATATGGGAGAGCAACTGCTGCTGCGCCTCCAGATCCTCATGGTCCGGATTCACCACGCCGATAAAGTCCAGCGGGACCACGGTAGTGCCCTGGTGAAATGCCTGGAACAGGGCGTGCTGTGCATCCGTACCGCAATCACCCATCACCACAGGCGAGGTGTCCAGTGAAACCGGCTGGCCGGACGTATTGACCGACTTTCCGTTCGACTCCATCTCCACCTGCTGCAACCAGTTCGGCAGACCCTTCAACCGACTGTCATAAGGAATGAGGCCATTGACATCGTAGCCGCAAATGTTGCGGTGCCAGATCGACAACATGGCCAGGATGACCGGCAGGTTGTCAGTCAGAGGCGCTTCGCGAAAATGGCGGTCCATCGAGGCTCCGCCCTGCAGGAATTGCTCAAATGAATCTGTCCCCATGCTTACCGCAGCAGTCACGCCGACCGGCGACCAGATGGAAAAACGGCCTCCCGTCCAGGTGCCCATTTGCAGAATGTGATCCTCGGGTACACCAAATTGACTGGCCTTATCGGCAGCAGCTGTGACAGCAAACAACCTCTGTTCGGACTCTTCCGGGCTGAGCGATGCTGACTGCCACTGGCGAATACGGTTCGCGTGCAACAGCACCTCGCTGGTGGTGAAACTTTTTGACACCAGCATCACTGCGGTTTCGCGTGCATCGATCCTCTCGAGCAGGCGTTCACGCTCAAGCGCATCGACCGAACTGAGAAAATGTATCTGTGGACAATCCCCGCTTGGCGGAAACGCCTCGCAAAGCAGTCGCGGCCCCAGCAACGAACCTCCAATACCGACATGAATGAGATGCCTGATACGGCCCTGCCCCGTCTCACCCGGGAGTTGTCCCCGGTGCAGGGCTTGTGCAATTTCTTTAAGGCGATCGGTGGCGCCGCTCAGTAATTCGGCCTCGTCAGCATCAAGGAGATCGGAAAAGTTCTTCTCGCGCCACAGGGGGTGCAACACCGCACGTTGTTCGGTCAAGTTGATACGCGCCCCTGCGAACATGCGTTCGCGCAGTGCTTCCAGGCCACTGGCGCTGGCCAGTTCCATCAAGTTCTCAAAATCACCCGGATTCAGTGCCGTGCGTGAAAAATCAAGCAATATTCCATCGAAAGACCTGGAAAACTGTTTAAACCGGTCTTTTTCGTTTAATAAATGTTGTTTTATAGTCACCCCATGGCTGTTGCTTTTACGCAACACTTCCATGATTTTGGTGGATTTTTCAGAATTCTCGATCATTATTTTGGACTTTTGAGTGGTTTCGGACCGGCTGAGCAGTCAAATTGAAAAATAAATCAAAACAAATACAGCCTTGCCCGGGAAAAAATATTAGCTGAAGTAAGAAAATCGCATAACAGAGCCATTATTCAGCAAAAGCAACAGGAAGATAAGGAATGAAATCAGCGGAAACGGGATAAAAAAAACCTCTCCCCTGTTAGGAGGAGAGGCAGACTTTTGGAGTGATGTATCCGTCTTTCGCGCCCTGCGACCTCGATAAATGTTGCAGTTTTACCAAGGTTGGTTGTAATAATACCACTAACCGCCATTATTGCAAGTCCTGATTATTTTCAAATTATCAATCAGGCGGGTCTTTCCGCACCAGACTGCTGCCAATAGACGCAGATCCTGGTCACTGTTGGCTGGCGCCGCCAGGTCCTTTGCTCGCCTGATAGCTACATAATCCACGCCAAGCTGATGTTTTTTAAGTTGAATATTCGCCAGTTCTTCCAGCGATGATAAATCCACACTCGCTTGACCGGCACGTGCGGCCGTTTCCCGCAGCACAGCCTGCAGGCACTGGGCTCTCTCCAGTTGTTCACTGTCCAGGTAGCTGTTGCGTGAACTCAGGGCAAGCCCGCTGTGTTCCCTGACCGTTGGCACGGCATGGATGTGAATGTCGTAGCCCAGATCCTCCACCATGCGTCGAATGATCAGCAACTGCTGGTAGTCTTTTTCACCGAACACGGCCACATCCGGATTCACCAGGTTGAACAGGCGCGCCACGACCGTGACCACGCCATCAAAGTGCCCTGGGCGAAACCGGCCTTCCAGCCTGGAGGCAAGATCCGGTGCGGCGCGAAGCATGACCGCGTTTTCAAAGCCGAACGGGTAAACGGTCTGCACGTCCGGAGCAAAAAGCAGGTCACAACCCGCCTGCGCCAGAGCAACCCGGTCTGTTTCGAGCGTCCTGGGATAATTTTCAATATCCTCACCTTCGCCAAACTGGGTGGGATTCACATAGATACTGCTTACTACCTGGTCGGCCTGATCCCTGGCTGCTTTGACCAGGGACAGGTGGCCCGCATGGAGGTTGCCCATCGTGGGAACCAGAGCGATCCGCTGTCCAGCCTGCCTCCAGTTACGGGTACATTCCCGGAGTTCCTGCCGCGTTTTGGCTTCAAGCATACTCGTGTTCTTTCGCCGGGAACCGGCCCGAACGGACATCCGACACGTAGCGCTCAAATGCTGCGCCAATGCTTTGACTGCCCTGCATGAAATCCGCAACAAACCGGGGTACCCGGCTGCCCAGCCCCAGCATGTCGTGCATCACCAGGACCTGGCCATCGCAGTCTGCCCCGGCCCCTATCCCGATAAGTGGAATTTCCAACTGCGCAGAAACCTCCCGGCCAAGCGCTGCGGGCACACACTCCAATACCATCAGCTGGGCGCCAGCGGTTTGCAGAGCCAGGGCATCCTCCATCAATCGGCTGGCAGCTTCAGCCTCCCGGGCCTGTACTTTGAAACCGCCCAGTTGGTGCACGCTTTGAGGCGTCAACCCCAGGTGCCCACACACCGGAACACCACGGCTGACCAGGTATTCGACGATGGCAATCATGGGGCCGGCGCCCTCCAGCTTTACCATGGCGCTGCCTGCGGACAGCAGTTGCACAGCGTTATTCATGGCCGTGGATTCATTGTGGTAACTACCAAAAGGCATGTCGGCCAGGAGGAAAGCCCTTTCCACCCCACGGGCGACACAACGCGTGTGATAGGCGATATCGTCAACGCTGACCGCCACCGTGGAATTCATGCCTTGCACCACCATGCCCAGCGAATCGCCAACCAGGATGATGTCGACACCAGCCTCGTCCATGGTGCGGGTAAACACCGCGTCGTAACAGGTCAGCATGGCGATTTTCTCACCGCGGCGTTTCATTTCCTGAATGTGGTCGATCGTATGCGGGGCTTTATTGTTCATTGAAGGTTCCGATGTACTCTACATCCTGGCCGTCGAGGCTGGACAGGCACTCTTTAGCTGATCGCTTTCCAGCAATTATAAAATCGGGATCAAGTTCCAGCAACGGCTGCAGCACAAAGGCTCGCAGGTGCATTCTTGGATGGGGTAATTCCAGGCCGGGGGATTTCATCACCAGATCATCATAGCTAAGCAGGTCCAGGTCAATAATGCGTGGCCCCCAACGGCCAGCGGACCTGTCCCGTCCCATTTGATGTTCGATCTGCAACAAAACTTCGAGCAGTTCACCGGGCTGAAGGTCGGTTTCAACCATTGCCACGGCATTGAAAAAATCGTCCTGGTCCTGTTTGCCCCAGGGTGCGGTGCGGTAAAAACCTGAAATTTCCCTGAGTTCAATTCCTGCAATATCCCCCAGTTGCAGGAGTGCTTCTTTCAACTGGGCCCCGGGGTTCCCGAGGTTACTTCCAAGGCCGATCCAGGCATCCATTGGACTTGGATATCAAACGCTTGAAGGAGCCCGGCGCCGATATTGGCGGCGCGGCCTGTCGCGGCTTGTACGCGTGCGTCTTGAAAAATCAACTCCCACTTGCGCTTTCGTCCAGAACTCGCACAACTCGAGCAATGAAGGATCTTCTTTCGCCCGCAATAGCAGGAAATCGTATCCGGCGCGAAACCTTTCCTGCTCGAGCAACCGCCGCCAGCGCTTCCCCCTGATTTTCCCGAACCGGGGCTGCATGGTCCATATCTGGCGTGTCACTGCACTGAACCGCCGTGGGACCGCCGTGCTTCTGACCTGGGCCGAGATGACCTCCTCGGCTGCCAGCATGAATGCGTTATATTCAGATTCACCTTGTTTAACGAGTGCCTGCGCCCCGTCCCTCACCGGCTGCCACAGCAGTGCTGCAAACAAAAAAGCAGGCGTTACCGGTTTGGATTCACGCACGCGGTCATCGGTATTTTCCAGCGCCTTGCTCAACAGGATGCCTATGTGAATCTTTCCCGGACCATTGCCTTTTTTCACGGTGGGGAAAAGGGTTGAACTCAGACCAAAGCGCTGCAAGGCTTCCATGCTGCGCCGGCCGTGACCGGTGAGGAACAGTTTACAAACTTCTTCGAACAGGCGTGCCGGAGGCATGTCTTTAAGCAGTGACGCCAGTTTCCTGGTGGGGGCCGCTGTTTCCTGGTCCGGCTCCACGCCGAGTTTGGCGACAAACCTTGCCGCCCTGAGCAGGCGGACCGCATCTTCGCGGTATCGTGTTTCGGGATCGCCAATGAGGCGCAAACGTCTTTCCGCCAGGTCCTTATAGCCGTCAACGTAATCCCTGATATCCCCGCTTACCGGGTCGAGGAACAGCGCATTAATCGTAAAATCACGCCGTATGGCGTCTTCCTCTACGCTACCGAACACGTTATCGCGCAGGATCCTGCCGTTGAGTTTTTCGCGCTCGTTACCCGCAGTTGGCTGGCCACGAAAAGTCGCTACCTCGATTAATACGCCACCCTTGCGGACATGGGCAAGTCTGAAGCGGCGCCCGATCAGGCGGCAGCGCGGAAAGATTTCCTGGACTTCTTCCGGTGTCGCACTGGTCGCAACGTCGTAGTCCTTGGGAATTTTGCCGAGCAGCAAATCACGAACACTGCCCCCCACGATGTAGGCTTCGTATCCTGCATCTTGCAGATCCCTGACAACATCAGTTGCATAGGGGCACAATTCATCGGGGTCAATGCCGTGCTCTGCTTCCGGGATTGTTTTGAACTTAACGATTTCGGGCTCCTGCCTGGTACTCAGTCACTGCACATGCGCTCTACGAGGGGTGCTAGAGAAAATTTTTGAATCAAGATACATCAGAGGACAAAAAATGCCCAGCGAAAGGTTGAATAAAACACGGGCGCTAGTTTACCATGAGCGCCCTGTGGACAGTGGATTTGTATCTGTTACCATCGACCGTACGCTCCCTTCGTCTAGCGGTCCAGGACGCCGCCCTCTCAAGGCGGAAACACGAGTTCGATTCTCGTAGGGAGCGCCAGATTTAACCTCATGATAAGTAAACACATTTTTCCGATAATAGATCGCTATTCAGTGATTTTATTAAAGCTAATTTCTGTATTTAGGTAAGTTTTAGGTAAGTTCTGGTGATCAAAAAGGGCCGCCACCAGAGTAACGACCCCGGAAGGATCAGGAGGCTTTTCTTTTGCTCAAGACTTTGTTCGGTATATGATCAAAAGCGATGTCACGCGAACTTCTCATTCTGCGCCACGCCAAATCTGCATGGGATACAGATGCGGCAACGGATTTCGAGCGGCCACTGGCCAAAAGGGGCAAGAAGGCGGCGCCGCGCGTGGGGCGTTTCTTGTTTCAGCAGGGCCTGGTCCCGGACTTCGTAGTCAGTTCCCCTGCAATGAGGGCCCGGCAAACTGTCATCGCTGTCTGTGGGCAGATGGATATCGGCCCGGACCAGATTAGCTGGGACGACCGGATCTACGGCGGCTGGACTGCTTCACTTGTAAGCGTTCTTACGGATTGCCCGAATGACGCCAGACGCGTATTGATCGCCGGGCACAATCCCGGCCTGGAGACCTTGCTGCAGTATCTTTGCCATCACCGGGTCCCCATCCCCCCAGATGGCAAGCTGCTACCGACCGCCGCCGTGGCGCACCTGCAGATTGACTCGGAGTGGAGCAATCTGGACAGTGGCGTAGCACGCCTGCTCTCGATTACCCGTTCCCGATCCCTGGCTGATTAAGAACGTCTCGGTTGATCAGGCGTCTTCGGTAACCTTGTGAACAGCGAGCGGAATCGAACCACCGACACGCGGATTTTCAGTCCGCAAGGTCACTTAGATTTATTTATTTATTTAAGCATATATTTCTAGACAGAAATAAACACGAAAAGCTACCCAGGCATCGCAGGGACAGCGAGCCATGGTACGGCGGCAGAGGAAAAAGCAGTTTAACCCAAGGGGACGAGCGTCCTTTTCAGCTTGTTTGTTCGGCACTTTTTGGTGATCTATTTCAGGAGCACCCGTGCGTGGTGGCCTGGCAGTTCTTCATACATGTCTATTGAGTTATCGTTTGAAGTACACGGTCTGGTGGATCTGCGTATTCGGTGCGAAGAAGATATCCTCATACACCAACCTTCAAAATACTATTGTCGTTAAGCCGTCATCTTGCGATTACTGATCACTGGCTTCGCCTGACAATCCACCAATCTGGCATTGTAAGGACTTTTCAGGATCAAGCTTTTGACTTGGGACAACTAGTGAAAATTAACATATATGCAATTTTTGTAAAGTAAGCTCCGGCATTGACTGAAATCCACTATCACAGAATGAAAGATTGCTCGAGGACGCCGCCGGATTATCAGCCCAGGTCAACCTTAACCTAAGCTTAAATTGTATTTAAGCGGGCCTTCAGGTCAGGTAACTATCATTAGCTCCAGGAGCAGTATTTGCTGTAAGCGCTTTCGATTTGCCGGACAAATCAGGGATTGAAGCACGACCGGACCGGCACGGTAGTGATGTAAAAAAACTGGAGAAAATTGATGGCATCTGGGTTGCAACTGAGATCGAGATGAAAACCACAAAAGATAAAAATACTCTCCACAGAACTATCTTAAAACTTGATGATGTGAAGTTTAACCAGGATCTGGATGACGCTTTCTTTAGTGTAAGACGTATCGAGAAAGGGCTCTAAGGTGAAAACAAAAGGGCTTGTTTTAGCGCTCTTATTCTTTACCCTGTTCTCGGGCAAGCTCATAGCAGATGAACTGGAGGACGCGCTGCGTGGTTTTGATGATTTAGATAAAGCATCTACCCATGACACGGCCAAAACACCCGGTGATGACCTCGGTGACCTGGATGAAAGTGGCTTTGATGAAGTAGGCACGAATAAAGCCGGTGTCGATATTTCAAATCCTGTTTTACTGGAAAAAAAGTCCGACTGGTATAGCTTCAGTGGTTATACCTCATTCCTTGGTGCTTATAACTATGCTCAAAAATCTGAAAGTACTGTTGCCCCGGGTGATATGCCGATGGACTTTAGCGGTTTATCCCGAGCCAGGTTTAAGGGCGGTTTAACACTGGATATGAAACATGGTGAAAACTGGCGCTCTAAATTTGATGTAATTGCCTGGTATGATGCATCGTGGGCGATTAACGGCAGAGAGAACTATACCCAGGACGTACTTGATGTTTATGAATCCTTTATCGATCTTAAAGATGCCTACATTCAGGGATCATTGACAGAAAGCCTGGATCTAAAATTTGGCCGCCAGGTTGTTATCTGGGGAAAATCTGACTCCATACGCATCACCGATGTCATCAATCCTCTGGATAATCGCGAACCTGGAATGGTTGATATTGAAGATCTGCGCTTAAGTGAAATAATGACACGGCTGGATTATTATTTTGGTGACTGGGGACTAAGTGGCATCATCATCCATGAACCACGACTTGAGATCGAAGCCGCATTCGGCAGTGACTATCGCCCGAGTGATATTTTTGGGGATCCAATCCCCTACGATAAGTTTCCAGACAGAGCAGACCCTGACTGGAGCCTTGATAACACTCAATATGCCATGAGTTTAGATGGACGCTTTAGTGGTTGGGATCTCTCTTACTATGCGGCACATGTTTTTGATAATCGCTTTGGTATTGAATTTATAAATGATACACCCTTGCGCACCTTCGACATGATCGATATGGGCGGTATTGCTAGTAATATTGTATCCGGAAGCTGGTTATTTAAGGCAGAAGCAGCGTTAATAAATGACATAAATTACCGCAGCACTGGCAGGAAGAATCGTCTTGATGCCCTCATCGGGTTTGATTACATGG
>JAIVWI010000024.1:0-23645 GCA_048636595.1 Oceanospirillum sp.
CCCCTTTACCTCTTCCCCTCGACGTATTTGTGCAACACGGAAGAAATAAGGGTTTGGTAGGGTAGGCCATCGCGCAGCGCCTCTGCCTTTAATCGAAAAATTGCAGTTACAACATCCTCAAGCTGATTCCAGATCAAGGCATTTTTTTGACAACAAGGCGGCCAGTTGTTGAAAACTTTCCTCCAGTTCGCTGCCCGCAGTGTCGATAATGGCGTGCGATTGGGCGTAGAAGGGTTCGCGGGCTTCGAGAATACGGCGCAAATCGGCCATTGCATCATCATTACTCTGCATCGGCCGCATGTCACCCTGGTCGATGACCCGTTGCATATGCTCCTCGGGCGAAGCCTTGACCCAGATCACGTGGCAAGTGGTCAGCAAGACATTGAGCAAGTTGGTTTCAGACACGATGCTGCCACCGGTTTCGATAACACATTTTTCCAAACGCGCCAGCACATCGAACAGGGCTTTCTCTTCCAGGCGCCGGTAACCATCCTGCCCCGACAGGGACAAAATTTCCGCGACCGGCATTCCAGCCAGCTTCTCGATTTCGGTGACCAACTGAACAAAAGGTACATCAAGGTATTCCGCCAGGCGACTGCCGAGGCTCGTCTTACCCGCACCTCGCATGCCGACCAATGCGATTCGCCTGCAATCTTGCGTGGCGGAGAACGTCTGGTAAAGCAATTGCAGCGCCCGATGCTGCTCATCGCGGTCCAGGCGCTGGACCAGTTCATTGATCAACACCTGCTCTGCGGAGACATCGTTTCCTCCCCGCAGCATCTCGCCAAGGTCTGTGCGTAATGCTTTTGCCACACGCTGCAACAAACCAACCGAGATATTCCCCTGACCCTGTTCCAACTGAGCCAGGTAGCGCTCCGAAACATTCGAATCAGCCGCCAGCATTTTACGCGTCATCCCCCGCCCTGCCCGCAGCGCTCTGACCTTCTGGCCAAGCTGCTCGAGCAATTCATCGGGGGTTTCTTTTACTTCTACCGCCATAATCTCAGGGCCTGCCTAAGGCACCATAACCGGCCGCTGTGCAATTTCATGAGCATGCGAAGCGGTGAATACTTCATTGATCTGCGACAGGGGGAACTGGCGGATGAACGGCTTCATCGCAATTTTTCCGTCCAGCACCATTTCCAGCGCCGGTGGATAATACTCGGGTAAACACCCCCAGTTTCCGACCGCCTGTGCGTGGAACGCCATCAGGTTGGACAATCGCACTTCCACTTTATCCATGGTGAACCCGACTACTGCCAGCCTGGCCCCGAAAGTCAGCAGGCCAAACGCAGCACTTTGCCCTGCCCCGGTGCCGGAACATTCAAAAATCTTCCACTCGGTCTGGCGCAAGCCGTTTTCTTTCGCAAACGCCTTCACCGCTTTTTTCAAATCGCGGCCGCTGATGTCGCGTGAATTCAGGATCAGGTCAGCACCATAATCTGTCAGGCTTTCAAGTTTGTCCTGCACCACATCGATGGCCACGACCTTCGCACCCATGGCGCTGGCAATCTGAACGGCGTAACCACCGACTCCGCCAACACCGACAACGATGGCCAGATCACCCGGTTGAATATCAAGCTGTATGGCCGACTGGTACGGTGTTGTCACTGCATCGGCCAGCACCGAGACATCAGCGAGTTCGAGACCAACCGCAGACAAACGCTGCTCATCAACACGGCAAAGCCCGTGCGACGGAACCACGACATGGCTGGCGAATCCGCCATGCATGTCATTGCCCGGCATCAACTGCTTGCTGCAGATATTTCCCATGCCCCGCTTGCACACATCGCACTCACCGCAGGGCATGACCGCTGGAATAATCACCGCTGCGTCCTGCCACGCTTCGCTGCCGGGGCCGGCAGCGACCACCCGGCCGCTGATCTCGTGGCCCAGTGTCAGTGGAAGCGCATGCCGGGTGCGCACGCCGTCATAGTAAAAGCCCAGGTCCGTGTGGCAAACACCACAACCAGCCACCTCGACCAATACTTCGCCCTCACCCAGGGATGCCGCCTCGACTTCGGTTTCCACCAGCGGCTCATCACCTGATCTCATCTCCCAACGTTTAACCGTGTAACTCATTGTTCTTACTCCAACATAGTGGGTGGATCGAGGTCTTCATCCCAGCCTTCATCGGGTCTCGGGAAGCGTTCCTGCCACTCTTTCAGCAATGCCACGTGTTCTTCCTCCTCTTCGACCAGTTCAAGCGCCATCTTCAGTACTTTGTCATCAGTGGCCGTATCGGCTACATGGCGGAAAAATGCAACCGCACGCTTCTCACCCTGCATTGCCAACTCAATGGCATGCCAGGGCTGCATCAGGTAATGCGCGTCTTCCATCGCACCGCCTTCCGGGGACTCACCGCCATCCCATTCGAATTCCCAGGCCAGCAGACTTGGCAATTGTTTACCCGCTGAGGCCTTGTTGACGTTTTCTATATGCAAGCCTTCGATTTTTGCCAGCTTGCGGAACAAATCGGCGACCTCGTAGTTGTGGTGCATTTCCATCTGGTCTGCAAGATCGTTAAAACGCTCAACCGCTTCTGTCTCCAGTGCAAGTGAATAGGCCAGCAACTCTTCAGCGCTGGCGATAGTACGTGTTGGTCCTTTAATACTGCCACTCATAGCCGGAACTCCTCATCAAGCTCAGCAATATTGTCGATACTGGATTCAAGTTTTGGCTGGTAAGCAGGCCGGTCACCCACATAAAGTATCCCGGTATACAGACCTTCATCAGTCAACAGCCGTCGTGCCGCCTGGGCAGGATCCGATGTCGCCTCCATGGGCGCAGGTATCAATATGTTCTTCCAATCGCGTTGTTCCGGCCGGAAGGTCACACAGGGGCTGAGTATCTGCACCATGGAAAAACCCGGGTGCCTGATCGCTTCCATAATGACCCTGGCGGTGCCGTTTGAATCTGAACTGGAAGTACGCGCAATAAAGTTGGCGCCTGACGCCAGTGCGATAACCAATGGCTGGAACGGGTTGATACCGGTGCCACCGGGTGTGAGCTTGCCTTTTTCCCAGTTTGGCCCGGTGGTCGGCGACGCCTGGCCCTTGGTCATGCCATACACCTGGTTATCCATGACGATATAGGTCATGTCGGGGTTGCGTCTGCAGGTATGCAGAAAATGGTTGCCACCAATGGAAAACCCGTCACCATCACCGCCGGTTGCGATGACGGTCAGGTCCGGGCGGGCGACCTTGAGGCCCGTTGCCAGCGCCAGCGCGCGGCCATGTACTCCGTGGAATCCGTAGGTTCTCAGGTATGTCGGCATCCTTGAAGAACAACCAATACCGGAAATAACGGCAGCATCCTCAGGCTGAATCTGCAGACCGGAAAGCGCCTTGGTGATTGAACCAAGGACGCCAAAATCACCACAACCCGGACACCAGACAGGTTTGACTCCCGACTTGTACTGTTTCGGCTGAAGCTGCACACATGCTGTTTCACTTGTCATGTCTTTGCCCCCTCGTCCCAGGTGCCCTCGTTCCATTTTATCAACTGTTCAATAATTTCATTTGGACGAAACGGCAGCGGTCCGGGGCGATTGAACACCCTGACCTCGGCCTGCAAATCATAGGCTGCCCGAAGATAACGATGAAACTGTTTGGAATGGCTCTGTTCCACGACCAGGAGCCGTTTCACACCTTTGAGTGCGGCAGCCATTTCAACAGGCCGTTCGGGAGCCAACAGGCGGATGGCAATCAGGCGGACATCTTCACCCTGCTCCCGCAAGCGTGACAACGCCTCCCGCACCGGACCGGTGGTGGAGCCCCATGTGATGACTGCTGTCTCTCCGCTACCCTCCAGGTCAGCCCAGTGTTCACCGTAGTCAAAATCAATGATCTTGCGTTCACGTTTCTCAAGCTGGGCAAAATGGTCTTCCGGCAGGCTTGATGGCGCGCCTTTCTCGGTATGCTCCAGTCCGTCGGCCGTGTACTGGCCGCCCGCCTGGCCCGGAATCGACATGGGCGATACGCCGGAATCTCCAACTGCGTAACGGTAGTACTCCTCTTCAAACTGTTCCGGCACCCGGCGCTTCGCCAGAAAGGCAATATCAGCCGGACGGTTCACAATAGCCCGCGTCTGGCCAAGAGACTGGTCTGACAATACGATGGCGGCGGTCTGCAACGATTCGGCCAGGTGCACCGCCCACTGGGTGGTAAATACACAATCCGTCACCGAAGTCGGAGCCAGCACCAGGTGCGGGGCGTCACCATGCAAACCGTTCAAGGCAATACTGAGATCCGACTGTTCGCTCTTGGTCGCGATCCCGGTCGATGGGCCGCAACGCATCACATCCAGTACCACCACCGGCACTTCCGAACATACGGCCAGGCCGATTGATTCGGTCATCAGGGCAAGGCCGGGGCCTGATGTTGCCGTCAATGAAGGCGTGCCACCAAATGACGCACCAATAATCTGGTTGATCGAAGCCAGTTCATCCTCGGCCTGGACCAATACACCGCCAATCTTTGGCAAAGAACCCGCCAGCCATTCCAGTACTTCCGTTGCCGGTGTAATGGGATAGGCTGCAACAAAACGAACACCGCCACGTACTGCTCCTAATCCGGCAGCCTCGTTGCCGGTAAAGCTCCAGCGTTCCTGGGTAGATTCGGTTTTGATCGGCGGGCCGGCAAACTTTGGCAGGTCCGCCCCGGCGGCAAACCCCGCCTGGACACAGGCCCAACTGGCTTCGAGAGCTTCCGGGCCTTTGGATTTCAGTATTTTCTCGAGGATTGAATAGATGGAAGCCTCGGGCAGCCCGATAACTTTCGCGACAGCCCCCAGGGCAATCATGTTGGGGCGGCCGCCTTTCACGGTTTTTGCCAGTTTCTTCATCGGCAGATCCACCACCTTAGCCGGTGTCTCCGGAAGACTGCTGCTTCTGCGCCCGCCTTCCGCATCGCTGATGATCAGACTGTCGGTGCGCAACGGTATTTCTGCGACAAACCTGCCCATGCTGCCCGGGTCTATCGCCAGCACCAGGTCAAAACTGTCGTCAGGCGACTCTATGGGTTCGCTCGATACACGGAGCAGTGCTGCGGCTTCCCCGCCTCTTATCTGGGGACCGGCGGAACGACCCATGAATCCATACCAGCCGGCCTGTGCCGCGGCTTCCAGCAACATGTTACCGGTGGTCATGACACCTGATCCGCCACTGCCGGTCAGTGCGATGGATAAATTCTGACGCTTCATTACCGTATCTCTTCGTGGAATATGCATTATAATACCACTTATGTGACATAAATCACTAGTTTTTTGTCATAAAGAGCAGTATAGTACATATCAATTAACATTCTCTATTCTTTGAATACAAGGCAGGAAACGCAAAAACATGGCCACTACCCCTGAGATTTCTGCACAAACGGCACCCGAAACGCTGATCGACCACAACCTGGTGGATGCTCCGATGGATGCCGGTGTGCTGTTTGAAAAGAAACCGGCAAAGACACCCGACGGAAAAGAAGTTCCCGGCTTGTTCAATGCCTGGATTACGCTGAACAACCCAGGCCAGTTCAATTCCTACACCACGGAAATGGTGAAGAGTGTCATCCTGGCTTTCCGCGCAGCTTCAAATGCACGTGACGTTGTTTGCGTCGTATTCACCGGAACCGGCGACCGGGCATTTTGCACCGGCGGCAACACCAAGGAATACGCCGAGTATTATGCGGGCAACCCGCAGGAATACCGGCAATACATGCGCCTGTTCAACGACATGGTTTCCAGCATTCTCAGCTGCGACAAACCCGTCATCTGCCGGGTCAACGGCATGAGAATCGGTGGTGGCCAGGAAATTGGAATGGCCTGTGACTTCACCATCACCCAGGACCTGGCGAATTTTGGCCAGGCAGGCCCCAAGCACGGTTCCGCTGCAATCGGTGGCGCGACGGATTTCCTGCCCTTGATGATCGGCGCTGAACAGGCGATGGTTTCCGGTACCTTGTGTGAGCCCTTCTCTGCCCATAAAGCATACCGGCTGGGCATTGCTTCAGGCCTGGTGCCGGCGCTGAAGGTGGATGGCGAGTTCGTCGCCAATCCCATGGTCATTACCGATCAATTCCTCGATCAATACGGGCGCATCGTACATGGCGAGTTCAAGAGTGGTGCGGATTTTGGCGCCGGCAAAGCGGTTTTCAAAAGTGGCGAGGTAGATCTCAGCCTGCTGGATGAAGCCGTCGAGGCGATGTGCGCCAAGTTGTTGCTGACCTTCCCCGACTGCATGACCAAGAGCCTGGAAGAATTGCGCAAACCCAAGCTGGAAGCCTGGAACCGCAATCATGAAGATTCACGCGCCTGGCTGGCGCTGAACATGATGACCGAGGCGCGTGCAGGATTCCGTGCATTTAATGAAGGCACACGGGAAACCGGGCGTGAGATTGACTTCGTTGCACTGCGCCAGGCGCTGGCCAGGGGTACGCCCTGGACCAAAGAGGTCACCGAGAGCCTGATGCCAGGTAACAAATGACAGATTCCCCACTCAAAGTCTGGCTGGACCGCGACGATAGCCTTCTGCGGCTTCGTCTTGCCAGGCCCAAGGCCAATCTGGTCGACGCGGCCATGATTGCAGCTCTGGACCACGCGCTTTCTGATCATGCATCCAATCCGAATATCTCGTGTGTCCTGCTGGATGCCGAAGGCCCGCATTTCAGCTTTGGCGCAAGCGTGGAAGAGCACCTGCCCGGCCAATGTGCCGATATGCTCAGCAGCTTACACGGCTTAATTATCAAGATGATCGAATACCCGGTGCCGATCCTGGCAGCGGTTCAGGGCCAGTGTCTCGGTGGCGGGCTGGAAGTTGTCTGTGGCGCCAGTCAGATTTTTGCTGCCACCGACGCAAAATTCGGTCAACCCGAAATCAAACTGGCGGTATTTGCGCCGGCTGCCTCCTGCCTCCTGCCGGAGCGTATTGGCCAGGCGAATGCCGAAGACCTGCTGTTTTCCGGTCGCAGTATTTCCGCTGAAGAAGCCTTGCGCATGGGGCTGGTCCAGGCTGTGGACCAGAGCCCGGAGACGGCGGCCCTGGACTGGTTTGACGAGAATCTCGCCCAGTTAAGCTCGAGTTCTTTACGCTTCGCGGTGCGGGCCGCACGCTTGCAGAGCCTGGGTCGGATCAAGGAAAAAATCGCGCAAGTAGAGCGACTTTATATTGATGAACTGATGAAAACACACGACGCGTTGGAGGGCCTGACGGCTTTCGTGGAAAAACGCACAACAAACTGGAAAAACAACTAGATCCGTTGAAGGAGCACTAATGTCTACCGCTGAAATCATTGCCCGTTGCCAGGCCCTGTACGACGACCTGGATTTCACCAGTGCACGCGAGTGGAAAGATGCTGACCCCAAACGCAAGGTCATTGGTTATATGCCGGTGTACGTACCACGGGAAATCATCCATGCCGCCGGCATGCTGCCCCTGGGAATACTCGGTGGCGGCGACCAGATGGAGGTCATCCACGGCGATGCTTATTACCAGAGTTACATTTGCCGCATCCCGCGCTCGACCATCGAGCTTGGCCTGACCAAGAAACTGGACTTTGTCGACGGCATGCTGTTTCCGAGCATCTGCGACGTGATCCGGAACCTGTCGGGCATGTGGCAGCTTATGTTCCCGGATACCTATGTGCGTTACTTCGACGTCCCGCAAAACTTCCAGGACGGAATCGGCGGTGAGTACTACACCCAGGAACTCAGGGAACTGATGGCCGGCCTGGAAAAACTCGGCGCTGTTACCATCACCGATGAAGCCCTGCGCGAATCAACCGCGATTTATAACGAGAACCGCCGCCTGATCAACGAAGTCTACGACTTCCGGGCGGCGCAACCCTCCAAAGCGCCCTCGGTCGAGGTCTACCTGTTGATGCGCGCCGGCATGGTCCTGCCGGTGGAGGAACATAACCGGGTACTGAGTGACTACCTGGCTGCAGCGGCTGTAGAGGAAAGACCGGTGCGCGATAATTGCAAGATTGTCATCAATGGCGCGTTTTGCGAGCAACCGCCGCTGAACCTGATCCGCTCGATCGAGATGGCCGGTTGTTACATCGTCGACGACGACTACATGCTGATCAACCGCTGGCTGGTGGACGATGTGCCTTTGGAGGGTGATCCAATCGCCAATCTCTCGGCCGCTTTCCTGCACGCATCCGTGGACACTGCGGCCAAGTATTGTGAGCGGGCGGAAGACGTCGGCCAGTACCTGCTTTCCACCGTCAAAAAAACCGGCGCCGAGGGCGTGATTTTCACCGCGCCCAGTTTCTGCGACCCGGCGCTGCTGGAACGTCCCATGCTGGCCGATCGCATGGATGAACACGATATTCCCTATATTTCATTCAAGTACGCTGAAAACTCCGGCCAGATGCAGCCCATCCGCGAGCAGGCCGGGACCTTCGCCGATTCGATCAAACTCTGGAGCTAGCCCGGAACAAGGACACCAACCATGAACGCAACTGCACAAACAGAAGTAATCAAAGACTCGTCCATGCTGCTGCAAAAGGCGATGATCGCCGAAAACTACGATGCGCTGACCAGCGTACAGGAGACCGGCAAGAAAGTTTCGTCCACTTTTGTACCGGGCAATCTCAATGAGTTGGTCATGTGCTTCGACATGCTCAACAACCTGCCCGAGATCAACGCCATCAACAACGGCATGCGCAAAAAGAGCGGCATGATGGTCATGCAGGCGGAGAAAATGGGGCACTCCGAGGACGTCTGCACCTATGTGAAAGCGGACATCGGTTCGATGTCCCGGGGTAATATCGCGCCGAACGGCAAGCCCATGCCGCCGCCTGACCTGCTGCTCTTGTCCTACACCGGCTGTTTCACCTTCATGAAATGGTTCGAACTGCTGCGCCACGAATATGGCTGCGAGACCGCGATGCTGCACGTGCCCTATGAGGGTGACGGTGTGGTCACGCAGAATATGCGCGACTACGTGGTCAAGCAAATCAAGGAGGTCGTGATCCCGGCGCTGGAGAAAGTCAGCGGCGTGAAGTTCGATATTGACCGTCTGCGCGAAAACCTGCGCCATTCAGCCAAGGCTGAAGATGATTTTGTCTGGGTGCTCGAAAGCGCCAAGCACAAGCCCTCCCCGATCGACGCCTATTTTGGCGGCGTGTATTACATCGGCCCCATTTTTACCGCCTTCCGCGGCACCGAAAAGGCGGTCGACTACTACAAAGCACTGCGCAAGGAAATCGAACAGCGGATCGCCGAGGGCAAGGGACCGATTACCCCGGAAGGTGATATGCAGGAGGAGCGCTATCGCCTGGTGGTCGAGGGCCCGCCCAACTGGACCAACTTCCGTGAATTCTGGAAAATGTTTTATGAAGACGGCGCAGTGGTAGTGGCCAGCACCTACACCAAGGTCGGCGGTGTTTATGACCTGGGCTTCCGCCACGATCCCGATAACCCGATCGAAACCCTGGCCGACTATTGCCTGGGCTGCTACACCAATCGCAACCTGTCCCAGCGCGTCGACATGCTGGTGAAATACATCAATGAGTACCAGGCGGACGGATTGCTGATCAACTCCATCAAGAGCTGCAACAGCTTCTCCGCCGGCCAGCTGTTGATGATGCAGGAAGTTGAGAAACGCACCGGCAAGCCGGGAGCGTTCATTGAGACTGACCTGGTTGATCCGCGATATTTCTCCGCGGCCAACGTCAAGAACCGGCTGGAAAGCTACTTCCAGATGATTGAGCAAAAGCGCCAGGGCGCACGATCAGTAGCATAAACTCCAGCATATAGGGATTGCATAATGAAGTGTTATATCGGAATTGACCTCGGATCGACCACCACCAAGGCGGTCATGATGGATTCGAATGGCGAGATACTGGGCCGCGGCATTACCAACTCACGCTCCAACTATGACACGGCAAGCAAGGTGTCAAAGCTCGAAGCGGTGGTAAGCACACGGCTGGAACTTTGCAGCAGGGCGCTGAACGAAGTCCCGGAAATGAAGGGCAAGGTCGATGAACTGCTGGCGGCGCTGGAGCGCAACTTTCGACTCGAGCTTTTTCTCAACATGCTCGACGACCTGAAGCAGACTTGCCTGCACAATGCAGCCGACCTGCGCCACGCAAATATCGGCAAGGAACTGGCAGCCGCGCTGGAGGAAGTTTTCGATCGAATGAAAGAGCAACTCTCCTTGTTGTTTGCACCAGGCGTGGATCGAAAATCCGATTTTTTCCGCGATCTGGCAGGTTCGGTGTACATGAACCAGGCCGAACAGGTCGCAGAAGATGCCGGACTGGCGTTTGATGTGCTGATCAATATTTACGACAAATCCATTATCGAAACAGAGAACCGGCCTCCGGCCGAGGACCTGGTGGAAACCTTCCTGCGGGCGCTGGATCGCGTCATGAACGAGCAGGATGATCTGCCGGTCGATCAACAGACCATTCGTGACCTGGTTAAAAAAGCTCTCGAAATTGAACTCGAGGAAACCTATGTCGTTGGCACCGGCTACGGTCGTGTGCGCCTTCCGTTCCCGAAGGAGCACATTCGCTCCGAAATCCTGTGCCATGGCCTGGGCGCCCACCTGATGTATCCCGGCACCCGGACCGTACTGGACATTGGCGGCCAGGACACCAAGGGCATCCAGGTAGATGAAAAGGGCATCGTCGTCAACTTCCAGATGAACGATCGCTGCGCGGCCGGTTGTGGCCGTTATCTTGGCTATATCGCCGATGAAATGAACATCGGGCTGCATGAACTCGGCCCCATCGCGATGAAAGCCACCAAGACGATCCGCATCAACTCCACATGCACCGTGTTCGCCGGCGCCGAGTTACGCGACCGCCTGGCCATGGGAGAAAAGCGTTCCGACATCCTGGCCGGCCTGCATCGGGCAATCGTTTTGCGGGCCATTTCCATCATCTCGCGTTCAGGCGGTGTGACCAGCGAATTCACTTTTACCGGCGGTGTGGCCAAGAACGAAGCCGCAGTCAAGGAACTCAAAATCCTGATCAAGGAAAATTACGGGGACGTAACGATCAACATCGATCCCGAATCAATTTATACAGGTGCACTGGGCGCGGCTGAATTCGCGCGCCGTGCCGTGGAGGCTTGAAATGACAATCACAGCTGGGGTGGATCTGGGAACCGGAACGATCAAGACCGTTCTTTTCAATATTGAAGGCGACAAGACGGAATGGCTGGCGCGGCGCGCTGACCGGATTCGTCAACGTGACCCGTTTGAACTCGCCGAGAAGGGCTATGACGCAGTACTCAAAGATGCCGGCCTGAGCCGTGACGACGTTCAATATGTCGCCACCACCGGGGATGGCGAAACCATCCCGTTCCGCACCGGCCATTTCTACTCGATGACCACTCACGCCAGGGGCGCCATTTACCTGGAGCCCGAAGCCCGCGCAGTGCTGGACATTGGCGCTTTGCACGGCCGTGCGGTGAAGATGGATGAACGCGGCAAAGTGCTCGGCTATCGAATGACCAGCCAGTGTGCATCGGGTTCGGGACAATTCCTGGAGAATATCTCGCGCTACCTGGGTATTGCCCAGGACGAGATCGGAACCCTGTCGCAACAGGCCGATGATCCGGAGGTTGTTTCCAGTATCTGCGCGGTACTGGCGGAAACGGATGTCATCAATATGGTGTCCCGCGGAATTTCCGCTTCCAATATTCTCAAGGGCATTCACTTGTCCATGGCTGGCCGTCTGGCGAAGTTGCTGCGCGTCATCAAGGTTCGGGAGGGAATCACGCTGGCAACCGGCGGCCTGGCGCTCGACGACGGCTTGATGGCAGCGCTTAACGAATCACTGGCTCAACAAAAAATCAAAGTCGAGGCCCGCAGCCACCCCGACTCAATTTATGCCGGCGCCATCGGCGCAGCAATCTGGGGCGCCTTCAGGCACGAGAAACTGCAACAACAGGAGCTTTTGGCCAAAGCTTCTTAACCGGGAGACAATTTATGGCACTACTGATCAAAGACAATTGCGAGCTTTGCGACGCTTGCATTCTGGATTGCCCCAACGAAGCAATCGAAGAGGGTGACCCGTACATAATCGATGCCTTGCGCTGCACTGAGTGCGTCGGCGAATTCGATGAACCACAATGCGTGCTGGTATGCCCGGTGGACGACTGCATCGTGCCCAACCCGGATTTCCAGGAAACCCAGGAAGAACTGCAAATGAAATACGAGATGCTCCATGGCTAAGCTGGATCACATTGGAAAAGAATCCCTCGATACGGTCGTCAAACTGGATAAGGCCACCAATGGCAGCCACCGGCGCGATTTTTTCACCAAGCGCTTCGAAGCGCAGGAGAAACACCCGGAAGCGTTTATCTCGATAGGCGCAGTTGAGGCAGGAAAAATGGTCGGTTTTGTCTTCTGCCACCTGTTGCAGGGCGAATTCGGCGGCGACGAGCTCATCGCAGTTCTGGATGCGATGGCGGTGGAACCCGGAAGCCAGGGGCATGGGGTCGGGCATGAACTCATGCAGCAGTTGATTGATGAGATTCGCCATCGTGGCGGGAAGGACCTGCGAACACAAGTGGGCTGGGATCAGCCTGGAGTGATCGACTTTTTCTCCAACACCGGGTTCAGCATGGCGCCGAGACTGATCCTGGAACGATCAACACGTGACGTACGATTCTGACCCCATATTGCACCGGGCCGGCCCGGAGGACATGATGAACAAGCACCAGCATCCAACCAGCAAACAACAGATTGAACAATATTCGGTCGAGCCCGATTACAGCGATCCCAGCGGTGATGATTTCGATGCCCTGTCGCGCGACAAGGTGATGATACGATCCCTGACCCGGCAAGACCTCGATCCGGTTGTGCGCATTGACCAGAAAATTACCGGCCGGAACCATCGTGATTTTTTCCAGCGCAAGTTCCAGGAGGTGCTGTTCGAATCAGGTGTGCGAATATCCCTGGTTGCAGAAATTGACGGAATGGTTGTTGGTTTCATGATGGCGCGGGTGGATTTTGGCGAATTCGGCCGCACTGCATCCGAAGCTGTTATTGACATGCTTGGTGTGGCGGAAGCATTCCGTTCACAGCTGGTAGGGCATGCCCTGCTCTCCCAGTTACTGGCCAACCTGTCATCCTTGCAGGTGGAGTCGGTCCGGTCCGAAGTCGAATGGAATAATTTCGGCTTGCTGGGCTTTCTCGAGAGTTGTGGTTTTGTACCTTCACAGCGCCTGGCCCTGTCCTGTAAGCTTTGCTTTTAGGCCGCATTTGCGCGCCGGCTGTCAGGAAAAAAGGCGATGGCGTTTACCAGTCTGCTTAAAATTCGATTTGACGACGTCGACGGCGCGGGTATCGTCTACTATCCGCAATATTTTCACTTGTGCCACAAGGCATTTGAGGATTTTTTCGACGATGCAGCCAGCGTCTCCTATCCCCAGTTGATCAATGAAAAACGCCGTGGTTTTCCGACCGTGGCCATTCATTCAGATTTCTCTGCCCCCCTTCGCTACGGTGACATCGCGCTGGTCAAGCTGGAAATCGATAAAATTGGCCGGTCCTCGGCGACTTTCAGCTACGAAATCCGCCGCAAACAGGATTCGAGGCTTTGTTTCTCGGCCAAAATAACAAAAGTTTACATGGACCTGGACAGCAACAGCGTGCTGCCGATCCCGGATGACATTCGCTCTCTTTGGGAGAGCATTCTCTAGCAAGCCTTGCACCCGCCAACCATGAAACCGCCACCAAAAACTCACCTCCACCTCAGTGTCAACGGCGAGGATATGCAGGTCCTGACCGAAGCCAGCAAGACGCTGCTCGAGGTGCTGCGCGAGGATCTGGGCCTCACCGGCACCAAGCACGGCTGTGAGCTTGGTGAATGTGGCGCCTGCACCGTTTTGTGCGACGGCAAGCCCGTGATGTCCTGCCTGGTTTTGGCGCTTGAATGCGAAGATGTGAAGATCGAAACGATTGAAGGCATGGCAAGCGACGGCCAACTGCATCCGCTGCAGCAGGCATTCGCGGAACATGGCGGCTCGCAGTGTGGTTACTGCACCCCGGGCATGCTGATGACAGCCCAGTCCCTCCTTGAACACAAAGCCAATCCGGACCGGGAAGAAATTCGCGAAGCACTTTCAGGGAACCTGTGCCGTTGCACTGGCTATCAGCAGGTCATCGAATCAGTCGAAGCAGCGGCCGTGGCAATGAGTGAGTCTGGCGACAAAGCCGCAGGATCTGGCTCATGAGTCAGCCTGAAAAATTCAGAATTATCGGCAAAAAAAGAGTACGTGTAGACGCACTGTCCAAGGTGACCGGCCAAACGGTTTTTGCGGATGACATATCGCTGCCGCGCATGCTGCACTGCAAACTTTTGCGCTCTTCGGTACCGCATGCGCTGATCGAAAGTATAGACATATCGCGCGCCCGCGCTCACCCCGGGGTACACCTGGTACTGACGGGCGATGACTTCCCGGTTGAGTACGGCATCCTGCCCGTCAGCCAGGATGAACGCCCTCTGTGCCGTGACAAGGTCCGCTTCGTGGGCGACCCGGTAGCTGCGGTCATTGCACGGGACGAGCAGACCGCCAGTGAGGCGCTGGCACTGATCGATGTGACTTACCAGCCTCTGCCCACCATTAGCGATGTGGAGCAGGCGCTTGCACCAGGCGAAACACAGCTACAGGATTATGCCGAGGAGGGCAACATCCACCGGCGCCTGTCTTACTCGTTTGGAGATGTCGATGAGGCGCTGGAGCAAGCCGATCATGTTTTTGAAGATACCTTCCTCTACGAAAGCAATACGCACATGGCGATGGAGCAGCACGCATCGGTAGCAGCAGCCGACCCTGACGGACGGGTAACATTGTGGTCGAGCACCCAGTGTCCCCACTATGTGCACCGTGCTTTGGCCAAGGCGCTGGAGATGCCTGCTGCCCATATCCGGGTCATCGCCTGCCCCAACGGCGGTGGTTTCGGCGGCAAAACCGACCCCTTCAACCACGAAATAGTCGTCACCAGGGCTTCCCTGCTGCTGGGGCGTCCGGTGAAAATCTGCCTGACACGCGAAGAAGTGTTCTACTGCCACCGCGGCCGCCACCAGGTCACGATGAAGTTGCGCACCGGCGTCACCCGCGATGGAAAGCTGACCGGGATGCACCTGCAGACCCTGCTGGACGGCGGAGCCTATGGTTCTTACGGCATCGCCAGCACGTTTTACACCGCAGCTTTGCAGCCCGTTACCTATCAATTGCCACGCTACAGTTTTGATGCCTGCCGTGTTTTCACCAACAAGCCGCCTTGCGGCCCCAAGCGCGGTCACGGTACGCCGCAGCCGCGTTTTGGCCAGGAAATCCAGCTGGATAAAATCGCCGAGAAACTGGAAATGGACCCGGCAGAGCTGCGCCTGGGAATCGTTGCACCACCCGATTCCCTGACCTGCAATTACCTGAAGATCGGCACCATCGGGCTGGGCGAATGCATTGAGCGCGTGGTGGAAAAATCAGATTGGAAGGACAAACACCGTAAACTCCCGAACGGCCGGGGTGTGGGCCTGGCCTGTGGCGCCTACATGAGCGGGGCAGGCACCGCAATTTACTGGAATAAAATGCCGCACTCCGGTGTGCAGATCAAACTCGATCGCAGTGGCGCGGTGACGGTCTATTGCGGCGCTACCGAAGTCGGCCAGGGTTCCGACGATGTCCTGGTCGGCCTGGTTGCCGAAGTCCTCGGTGTTGAACCCATCGACATCAAGTGTTTTACCGGCGATACGGACCTGACACCGGTGGATCTGGGCTCCTACTCCAGCCGCGTAACCCTGATGATGGGTAATGCCGCGATCCAGGCAGCGGGGCGTGCACGCGAACTGATTGCCCAAGCCGTAGCGGTCAAACTCAAAATTCCTGAAGATCATATCGGCTTCGCTGACCGCCTGGTATTCGACGTGGGCGACCCTTCCCGCAAGCTGTCTTTCCAGGAAGCCGTTGTCTGTGCCGAGGAGATGCACGGAACGCTGGTCGTGGCCGGTTCCTATGCCCCGCCCAAAAGCGCCGGACGTTTTCCGGGCGCTGGTGTCGGCCCCTCCCCCACTTATTCCTATACTGCCGCAGTTGCCGAAGTGGAGGTCGATACGAAAACCGGTATCGTCGAGGTGTCGCGTATCTACATCGCACACGATATCGGCCGTTCACTCAACCCGGTATTGGTGGAAGGACAGGTCATTGGCGGCGTCTACATGGGCATCGGCGAGGCGCTGATGGAAGAGCACAGCATGCGCCGGCTGCCGCCCAGGTTGTCCGAAGCGCTGGTGCTGCGCAACCCGTCCATGCTCGATTATAAAACCCTGACCATGCACGACATGCCGGAAGTAGTGGTCGAGATAGTCGAAGACCCGGACCCTGAAGGTCCTTTCGGCGCCAAGGAAGTCGGCCAGGGCCCCTTGCTGCCCATCATGCCGGCCATAGCCAACGCAGTTTACGACGCCGTTGGTGTACGTATCGACGAAGTGCCCATCACTCCGTCAAAGGTGCTGAGGGCGCTGAACAGGAAGGCCGCCGGGCGCGATGCCCGCACCGGGCCCGGGGATTTCCCCGAAATCGAATGGCCACAAGCCATTTTCGTGCTGCCGCCGGATGAAGGCGGTGACGGCAAGGCCAGCAACAAACCCGAACGCAAACGGGCAGCGAAGATGCACACCATGGACAAGGTGACGTCATCATGATGAGGCTCCCCCCATTCCGTTTTTATTCGCCGGCCAGCATTTCCGAGGCGGCGAAAATCCTGGCTGAAGAAGGGCCGGAAGCACGTTTACTGGCAGGCGGAACTGCCCTGCTGCCCGGCATGAAACGGGGGCAGCAACAGCCCAAAACGCTGGTTTCCCTGCGGAGGATCGAATCATTACGCCAGTTCAAAAATGGCTCCGGCCTCACACTCGGCGCCGGGCTGACGCTGACCGACATCGTTGATAACGACACGGTCCGTGAACACTATGCCGGGCTATGGCAGGCCGCCAGCCAGGTTGCCTCACCACAACTGCGGAACATGGGCACAATCGGCGGCAATATCTGCCTGGACACGCGCTGTAATTTCTACGATCAGAGCGAGGACTGGCGCAAGGCGATCAACTACTGCCTGAAAAAAGACGGTGATATCTGCTGGGTGGTCACCAAAAGCAAAACCTGCCGGGCAGTGTCATCGACGGATACTGCGCCCGCGCTGATTTCCCTGGGCGCCAGGGTCCGCCTGGTTTCAGCCGATGGCGAACGCGTGATCGACCTCAAGGATTTCTACCGTGATGACGGTAGCGACTACATGGTCCGGCGCCCGGATGAAATCCTCACTGAAATCATCCTGGATCCAGTGGATGGCTGGCGGAGCACTTACCAGAAATTGCGCCGGCGCGGCTCTATCGATTTCCCCATTTTGTCTGTCGCCGCCGCCATCCGGACCGATAAGGGCGGAATAATCGAGGAAGCACGAATCGTACTGGGTGCGGTCGCATCCCAACCCCTGTTTTCAACCGAAACATCAGATTTTCTCATTGGCCGCGAACTGACGGATGAAGTGATCGAGGAAGCCGGCCGCATCGCCGCCCAGCCCGTGAAGCCGGTAAACAACACGGACCTCGATGCCCTGTGGCGAAAGAAAATGATCCCGGTCTACGTTCACCACGCACTGCGGGAACTGGATAGGCAATGACAGAAGCGGACCGTATCAAGTGGGATAAGCGCCATCGGGCAAAGTCCGGTGAAGAGATGTCCCCGCCAAGTGAGTTCATCCAACGCTGGATTGACCGCTGCCCGGGTGGCCGGGCGCTTGATGTAGCCTGTGGCCGTGGCCGCAATGCTTTGTTCCTGGCTGCAAACGGGTATGAAGTCGATGCCGTGGATATATCAACGGAAGCTTTGAACAGTGCTCAACGCGCTGCACAAAAGTCCGGCCTGAAGCTGAACTGGATTGTGCATGATCTGGATGAACCGTTCTGCCCGGATTCGCCATACGATCTGATCGTGATGGTGCACTACGTCAATCTGCCTTTGATTGCCTCATTGACCAGGCTGCTTAAACCCGGCGGAATATTACTGTGCGAACAGCACCTGGCCACCGGCGCTGAAGTCGCCGGCCCCAGCAATCCGGCGTTCAGGCTTAAACCGCAACAAATGCGGGAAGCGGCCAGGGGCCTAAAGATCCTTGAACTCAAAAAGTGCATGGTAGAACAGGAAGGCAAACTCCCCCTCGCCCTGATTCAACTCGCCGTCATTAAGTGATGCTGTTGCTGCAACGGGTGGAAACAGGAATACGGTCAAGCCTTCGGTTTTTCTTGTGGCCACCGCTGTGCGCCATGCAATACTCGCCAGACAACCGGCGATGGCTCCGGATCGTAAACCAGGATAAAGGGCGTACCGCTTAGAATAAATTCACGGGTGCCTGGCGCCTCTCCTTTTCTGCCAATCAGTGGCTGATCATCGGGCACGGCTGCTCGGCCATATATTTCATCGTGAACACGCCAGGCTGTCGCTGGGTCATCTTCCGCTATGTATTCGACGATTCTCATAAGATCGTCGAGTGCGTCTGGATCCCAGCCTGGCATCAGGTACGAGGACCATATTTTTCAGTCATACGTTTTTCGGTTTCGGCTTTTGCTTCTGCCTGTGAAAGTGGAGCGTGCCCCGCTTCCCGCGTGGCCGTAACCTGCTCTCTAAACCATTTACGGTGTGCTGCTGCCTCATGGGCACGCTTGAGCGTGATGGACTTGTCAGGACGCTCAATGGTTTTTTGACTTGGGTCATAGTTGGTGGCATCGGTATCAAATTTCCGGATACCCAACTCTGCCAGATATTTAACCACGCTGTTGAGGTTGGCCCAACTCCGAATCTGACGGCTGTTCCTGGCAGCCAGGGTTTTTTGTACACCGCCGTAGGCGACAACGATCGCCCAACGGTCGCCAAAGGCAACGGCCGAGGCCTGTCGCACCGCGCCAGCTTGTGCCAGTTCGCGCAGCGTTGCATGGGTAATGGTTTCAGGATTCATCGCATACTGTCCTTTAATAAAATAGACACACGTTTAATAATATAGCGTGCAGTTCAGTTTTGAAAGGACAAATAGGAGAATTGACCCCAAAAAATCGGACCGCTTTCAGCTGTAAGAGGCGCGGCTGTTAATTTGCATCCAATATTGCCCAGTCTTTGGTTCAAATTTCGGTGCAAATCAACAAGCGAGACTTTCAATCCAAAAAATGTTTTTGTCGCAGTTGGGGAATTACTTTTTCCAGATTTTTGTAATCTTTGTCATGGTGTAAAAGGATCAATTCATTTTCCAGTGCGCATTGTGCGATCAGGCAATCTATGGATGAGCGAACGGTTATTCCCTGACGACGACAGGAAAAATAAATGAAGGCCGCCGCTTCATAACTGCTTTGAGAGTCTGCAAAACTGTAAAATTGCTGAGTGGAAAAGTACATTTGCAGTTTATTGAACGCAGCCTCACTTTTTGCCCCCTGAAGAATTTCCATATAGATGAGATCGGTGATTCCCACGGCCATCGGCGTCAACAACAGGGTGTCCAGAAACTCAACGACTGGAGAATCCTTGCCATTTATATAATCAACCCAAACGGATGTATCAACCAGGTACATGCATCAGCCTCATGCACTATGAGGGTTAGTGCGGGTGCTCTTGTAGTCATAATCTGCCCGCAGTTCTTTTACACCCTTTAATTCCCTCAAATCCATGCGCTTTCGGTTGGCGACAAACTCTTTCAGGGCAACTTCTATGAGTTCACGTTTGGTCTTTATGTGGCTGAGAGCCTGAGCTTCCGAAACAAGCTCATCATTTAGCACAATATTAGTACGCATATGTTACACCTCACTATGTGTATTTGTATGTGTATTATGACGAATAAAAGAGAATCTCGCAACGTCAAATGGCTTAACATAAGCTAACGACTACAATCTGAGAGGTAGTGATATGCCCTTTTGGCAGCGTTCCCTTGTCTTGCTGGCGGCGATGATGGCTGTCAGTTTTCTTGTCGGTTACCTGTGGCTCTCCCTTTTTGGTTTCAGCTTGCCCAGTTACGTTTCCGGTGTGGTTGGTGGGCTCACGGCAGTGCCCTTGTGGGATCTGTTGAAAAGGGTGGGGCCAAAAAAACAGTAATTCCGAAACCAGGACGCACCGGATGTGGGTCAGGTTCCAGAACCTGCCCCCTTCAGCCGTTTTCTGCGGCGCAACATCTTCTCCGCCAGGCGGGGTGCGGTGCCGGGCCGGCTCCAGGGACACACGGCGATACAGATGCCGCAACCGTGGGTTTCATTGAAATACGGTATGCACTTGTCAAAATCGACATACCATTTCTCGACACCGCGCACCATTTGTTTGTTATCGCTGATGGCTGATGGCGGGCATTCATTAATGCAAACCTGGCAGCGTATACAAAATTCATCCGCTCCAAATTCAGCCGCTTCATCGGCGATCAGTGGCATATCCGTTACCACCGCGGATAAGCGAAACGACGAGCCGTATTGCCGGTTGATAATGTTGCCGTGTTTGCCGAGTTCTCCAAACCCACAGGCCAGTGCGGCCGGAGTCGCCGTTATCGATCCGGCCCACGGGCCGGCATGTGGCGTCGAATGATAGCCCTGACTGCGTATCCAGTTAGCCAGGTGAGCAGCGGCCCGGGCGCCGCGATTGTACTGGACCGATACTTCATGCGCTGAAGCCGTATCCTCGTCCGATGATGGCGCCTGCGCCAGCCTGGCGTGATCCATCCCGACACCCAGTACGATGATCCACGGCTCAGAGGGTGGCTCGCAGTCGTCGTAGACCCAATTCGGATCCAGCTTTGCAATGCCCACCAGGTCCGCCTCGTGTTGCAGCGCGAAAGCCTTGACCCTGGCTGACCAGTTCACCGGGCTGTCCTGTGTTTGCTCTCCCGCGACCGGGTCGAGTTTACGCGGCCCGCGATCGCCTTTGGCGTATACCTCCTGGAATGCCGGCACACGGTTGAATCGGCTCACCATCCACTGCTGAATCTTGCCATGTGGAATGGCGTCGGGGGGATTGTGCCAGTAGATTCGCGTCGGCCGTCGAAATTCGGTTTCACCCTGACCGTTGATTGCATTGCCGGAAATATCAGGCATAAGCGCCAATTGTTCCGGGTCAGGTTGAAACGTGGCTCTGGTCTTTTTAGTCATCTTGCCCCGGCTCCTGATCTTCAGCTATCTGTTTTCGCAATTCGAATTTCTCGACTTTGCCCATGGCATTGCGCGGCAGTTCGTCGACCAGCATAACCCGCTGCGGGTGCTTGAATCGAGCGAGCCTGTTTTTGAATAAGGCCCGCACACCCTCCTCATCCATGTGGCTGTCTTTTTTCATGACAACAACAGCAACGGGCACCTCGCCCCAACGCTCATCCGGCTCACCCACTACCGCTGCCTCGGCGATTTCAGGATGCTCGTCCAGGATCGCTTCGAGTTCAGCGGGATAGATATTCTCACCACCGGATATGATGAGATCGGCTTTGCGGTCAGAAATGACATAAGCACCATCAGGGCGGCAATATCCGATATCACCGCTGTGGAACCAACCTTCGCGGAGCGCATTCTCAGTAGCGACTGAATTATGCCAATACTCTTTGAACACATTCGGGCCCTTGATCAGGATTTGGCCGTGCTCAGCAGCCATAACATCATGCCCATCGGTATCGACGATCCGTATTTGGCAATACTTCGCAGCGAAGCCAACGGAGCCTGCGGTCGCATCAGCATTGGCACAGGTCTGGTGAATCGCAACTGCACAGGTCTCGGTCGCTCCATAAACTTTGAGTGGGGCCACGCCGCGTTCAATCCAGGGCTCGATGCAGGAATCCGGAACGAATGTGGACCCGGTCGTCATGCAACGTAAATGACTCATATTTGTTTCGGGCCAATCAAAATGTGCCACCAGCGATTTAATTTGCGCAGGTACCAGGGCTGTCAGCGACGGCAAATCACTTGCGATGCTCGCGAGTACGGCCCCCGGTTCGAATCCCGGGTGCAAAATGACAGTTGCGCCTGCATACAGAGCCGGCAAAGTCTGGATATTGAGCCCGCCTGCATGAAACATAGGCAGAACGGCGAGAATACGATCATCGGCAGTCATATCATGCATGGCTACGCTGTTCTGGGCACTGCGAAGCAATGCATACTGCGTCAACACTGCACCCTTTGGCCGGCCGGTTGTACCGGAGGTGTACAGGATAAGAACGGGCTCGCCGGATCGGTCTTCTATTTCGGTGAAGGCCACTTCGCTCTGATCCTGCAATGTCTGTAAATCGGGCCACGAAAGGCACCGGGAATTGCGATGGGTGTCCTGGTAAGCATGTACTGGCTGGCAGCTGTCCTGCTGTTCGATGATCGTGGCGGCCGCCTCGACCTGGTCCTCGCCAACAATGAGCAGACTGGCGCCCGCATCGGCCAGGACATCTACCAGTTCAGGCACAGCCAGACGCCAATTAAGAGGCACCAGAATGGCGCCCGTTTGGGCGCAGGCGAATAAGGCTTCAATGATCCGTGGGCTGTTGTTGCCGAGGTAGGCGATGCGGTCACCTTCCTTTATTCCGAATTCATGCTTGAAGACAGCTGCGAGTTTGGCAATTGCGCTGGCCAGACTGGAGTAACTGTATTGCTGATCGCCGAAGATGATGGCGGGTTTGTCGGGGGCAGTTTCTGCCCAGTGAGTGATCCAGCGGTTAAAATTCATTGTTAGCGATTATCTGGGTTTGGGATTTCGCCCGCAAGCGAGCTCTTACAGTTTTCATTTCGCCCACAAGCGAGCCTTTACAGTTTTGATTTCGGACGCAAGTGAGCCTTACAGTTTTGGTTTGGCCCGCAAGCGGGCTCTTACAGGTTCAAATCACCGTGATCGTTGAAAGGGAGGGTGCCGCCTTTTCGGTAGGCCAGGGCCTGGGCCGTCGCCAACTGACGGTCATCTGCTTCTTCGAATACACGAACTTCGTAGAGTGCTGTTTTGCGGGTTGCGTTTACTTCCCTGGCCTCGGCGATCAATCGTGCGCCGGGGCGTGCGGCCGCGAGGAAATAGGTGTTGACCTGCTGGGCCACGGCAACTTCACCGCGGGCATTGCAGGCGAGTTGAAAGGCTTCGTCAAGAAGTGAAAATACCGCCCCGCCATGCAGCATCCCGAAAATATTCTCCATCCCGGGCTCGAATTGCATCGCAACCCTGGCGTATCCAGGCTCAATTTCCAGCACCTCGATCCCGAGCAGGCCGGGATAGGGTTCCTTTTTACAACGCGCCCGTAAGCGGGCCAGAGGATCTTCAGTCATGGTGACCACCTTATGTAAGAGCTCGCTTGCGAGCGAATTTCAAATGCCGGTGATTCGGCCCCAAGGGGCCTCTTACAATCGCTCGCAAGCGAGCTTCCACGGCACGACAAGGCACATTACCGCTTGTAGCTGACAATTTCCTCTGAAACTTTGTTCGCCTCGACATCCTCGGCATAAAACCACATACGTTTCCTGCCAAAGCTTTGATACATCTCGAGCTGATCGTTGTAGTGTGCGCTTTTCTCACCAACCGGGCTGATAAACGCATTCTGTCCGGGTGGCGTTACTTCCCATCCGACGATCGCATTCTCCTGCATAATCATCATGTTATTTTCGGTACCTCGATTCTGCTCGATGGATGAAACCATGATTTCATCACTGCCCGCCTGGGGG
>JAIVWI010000025.1:0-23460 GCA_048636595.1 Oceanospirillum sp.
TGGGAATGCTGGGAGAGTTCCAGAACACGACAGCAACCGTACATGAGAACCAGGAAAATCAGCGACATAGATTGTTTACTTGATTTAATATATTAAAGTTTGATAGGCTGAATCCCGATAGGTCTGTCAGGAAGACGGACCCTCAAGGGAGAAACATCAGAATATTGCGAGGCAGGGAGCTTCCAATGATTTTCTCCTGATAGTACCGGCACAGGATTCGTGCCCGTACTAAACAACATCAGATAACAAGGAGGTTATCGATATGTACACGAATACTTCAATTCTGCCCGCAGCTTTCGCTGCAAAGCCATTCAAATACAACCCAGAAGGTTTCTGCTGCGCTGTGCACGGCGGCGGATCGGGCTGATTACTCAAATAAGGAGCCAGCCCTCCCTGGCTATGGTTCAGGCGCTTCGTTTTTCTCGCTATTGACGAAGCGAATTTGGCTCCTAAAGGTCCGCCATCTCACATTCCCTGTGCCGGCGGGCCTTCAGCGAGACATCCCGTACACCCTTCTTTCGGGATGTTTAAAGCCGGGAGTGCTGCTACTCCCGGCTTTTTTTATGATTAGTCCGCACACATTCGATGAAGTGGTTCTGGTAAGCGGCACGGCTGGCCCTTATTATTCATGGAATTCGTAACGGCATTTGGAGAGAATAAATTGAAACTGGCATCTCTTAAAACCGGCGGCCGGGACGGCACGCTGATCGTAGTTAACCGGGCGTTGACTCAATATGTGGTGGCTGATGAGGTTGCGGCCACTATGCAACAGGCCATCGAAGACTGGTCAAATGCGGCTCCGCGCCTTAATGCCATTTCCGCAGCACTGAATGCCGGCGAGTGTGATGACGCCAGAGCGCTGGACTGCAGTGCTTTGGCTTCTCCATTTCCGCGCGCCTATGAATTCGTCGACGGCAGTGCTTATTTGCCACATGTCGAACGGGTGCGCCGCGCCCGTGGTGCGGAGGTGCCCGAATCGTTTTACCAGGATCCCTTGATGTACCAGGCCACATCGGCCGGATTCCTGGGGCCGCGTGACCCGGTCCCGGTGGTCAGCGAGGAATACGGAATCGATTTCGAAGCAGAAATCGTGGTGGTAACGGACGACGTGCCGATGGCTGTCAGTGCCGAGCAGGCGGCCGGGCATATCCAGTTGCTTGGATTGATCAACGATGTCAGTCTCAGGAACCTGATTCCCGGGGAACTTGCAAAAGGCTTTGGATTCCTGCAGTCAAAACCACGGTCGGCCTTTTCTCCGGTATTCGTGACACCGGATGAATTGGGTGATGCATGGCGGGACAGCGTTCTGCATCTGCCACTGCTTTCCTCGCTGAATGGCGAGCACTTCGGTGCGCCGCAGGCAGGTGTCGACATGCAGTTCAATTTCGCCCAGCTGGTGGCGCATGCAGCCAGGACACGGCCGCTGAGCGCCGGTACCATCGTGGGTTCAGGAACCATCGCGAATCAGGACGAAAGCCTGGGCGCATCCTGCCTGGCGGAACGGCGAATGCTGGAGATTATTGAAAGTGGCAAACCTGAAACGCCCTTCATGGCTTTCGGTGACAGGATACGTATCGAAATGCTGGATGCAGAAGGACGTTCCATTTTCGGTGCGATTGAGCAGGTAATAGAGCGATATGCCCGACAGTAAAGCCACAGCGCCGGTCCTTTACAGTTATTGGCGCAGTTCTTCATCCTACCGGGTGAGGATAGCCCTGAACCTGAAAGGGATCGATTACGAACAGGCTCCGGTCCACCTGGTCAGAAATGGCGGCGAGCAGAATCATCCGGCCTACCGGGAAATCAACCCCCTCGGCCTGGTGCCGGCGCTGGTGCACGACGGCCAGGTCGTGGTGCAGTCCCTGGCAATCTGTGAATACCTTGAAGAAACCTTCCCCATGCCGCCGCTGTTGCCCCCGGACAAACGGGGCAGGGCAAGGGTCAGGAGCATCGCCCAGAGCATTGCCAGTGAGATTCAACCCATGAACAACCTGGGTGTTATGCAATACCTGAAAAAGGAAATGGGGCAAACAGAGGAAGCGGTCCGGAAGTGGTATGTCCATTGGGTGGACCGGGGGTTTTCTGCCATTGAAACCTGGTTGGGCAGCCAGGACACGGGTAGATTTTGTCATGGTGATGCGCCCGGCCTCGCAGACTGTTTCCTGGTGCCCCAGGTCTACAATGCGGAACGCTTCAACTGTGACCTTGAGCCATATCCCCAAATCATGAGGATCACCTCATTGTGCCGCGAATTACCCGGGTTCCGGGCCGCCGCACCCGAAAACCAGCCAGATACCGGAATTAGTTAATTGATTTTCAGGGGTAATTGATTTTTAGGGCTTAACTCGAACGCCTGCATGAGTCATAATTCCAAACCTGTTCATCCTTAATGTAAACCATCATGCAAAACCTTGTTTTTCTTTTGATCCTGTTGCTGCTTTCCTCCTGCGCAACACCAAAACCGTCGGCCGATGCATTCGCCAGTGCTGAAGAGGCTTTGGAGGTCGCTGTCCAGGCGGGCGCCGAAGAGCATTCACCGGTGGAGTTGCGGTTTGCCCGGGAAAAGCTGGCCGAAGCGCACAAGGGGATGGAGTACAAGCAATTCGACAAAGCAATTTACCTGATCGACCAATCTGAAATTAATTCCGAACTGGCCCTGGAGAAAACCAGGGCGGCAATCATCAGAGGAAAGGTAACGGACCTGGCACGGGAAAACGAGATTCTCCGGGAAGATTTTGAATCCACTTACGGGGAGGATTTCAAATGAACCGGATGGTTGTGAACTCGGCGGTATCAAGAATCCTGGCCCTTGCTGCAGTAGTCGTATTGCTTGCAGCTTGCGCCACGGCACCCAAAAAAGACCTTGCACTGGAGCAAGTGAAAGCCCAATTGCAGGAACTGCAAGCCGACGAAGCACTGGCCGGCTATGCTCCGCTGGCGCTGGGTGAGGCCAAAAGGGCGTTGCGTCAGGCTGAGACTGCAAGCGGTGACAAAACCTACCGCATCCACCTGATCTACATGGCTGATCGAAGGATTCAGATTGCACGGGCCAGCGCACAAAACGAACAGATGGAAAAAGAGTTCAACCGGCTGGAAGATGAACGCAGTGCGATGCTGGTGCGTAGCAGTAAGCTTGAAGCAAAACGGGCCAGGCTGGAAGCTGAGCAGGCAAGGATGATGTCTGCGGCGCGGGCCGAAGACGCAAGTCGGGCGAGGGAAGAAGCCCAACAGGCTATTTCCCGTGAAGAAGAGTCTTCGCGCAATGCGAACCAGGCACGCGAAGAAGCGGAGGCGGCCAAGGCGCTTGCCGTTTCCAGCGCAACGGCAGCTGAACTGTCGCGCAGGGAAGCGGATCTGGCAACGGAACAAGCCGATTCACTTCGCCGCCAGTTGGAGAATCTGCAGTTGCGCCAGACCGAAAGCGGAGTAGTGGTAACGCTGGGCGATGTACTGTTCGAGACAGGTCAGTCGGGACTGAAGAAAGAAGCGCAGTCCAGCCTGGTCGAAGTTGTTGACTTGTTGCAAAGCCAGCCAGACCACAAAATTCGAATCGAGGGTCACACAGACTCCACCGGTGATGCGATGGCCAACCTCAAGCTTTCAGAACAAAGAGCCAATAAGGTAATGGATTCGCTGGTGGCGCTTGGCGTGGATCAGGCTCGCGTCACCGCCGCGGGAATGGGTGAGGACTTTCCCATTGCCAGTAATGATACTGAAGAAGGCCGCAGCCAGAACCGGCGTGTGGATGTGATCCTGCTGGATGATTGACCCGGTATCCTGAAGATAGTGGCTCCGGCTGCAAAATGCCTTTGATTCCGGCCGTTTGTTTTTTTGTCGGCGAATTTGCTTGCCGTGGTGGTTCAATTGCGCTAGATTTAGTGTAGTAATATGGTTTTTCCAATTCAAAATGGAGTTCGCGGATAATGGCGCTCGTGCCTCGTATCCGTCGCATGTCATATTCTGAACTCCAAATCCACTCGTTAGAAAATTACTTGAACTATTCCGCCTCAGCGCCAATTAATGTGGTTAGCTGCGGCATTTTGTCGTATTTACATGGATCAGATACGGAGGACTCCTATGTTTGAACACCGCCAGGAACAAATGGAAAGAATGAAGCAGGAAAATGAAGATTTTCTCAGAGTATTCAATCGTCATCAAGAACTGGACAAACGGGTCACAGCCGCTGAAGTCGGCACGGCCCCGATGGAGGACCTGGCTCTCAACCAACTCAAGAAAGAAAAACTCTGGGTAAAAGACAAGCTGGCGCGCATGATGGACACCGTTGTTTCCTGATCATTCGCACAAATAGATTTGCATAAATTAGAAGATAGCGGCCGGGTTTATACCCGGCCGCTTCTTTTTGGCTTTAGAATATAAAAATTGGCTTTCCCGCCATGCCGGATATCAATTAAGTGAGCGGAGTATCTCCCCGAATGGAAATTTTTGATAATGTTCTTGACCTGATTGGGAACACACCCGTGGTGCGGATCAATCACCTGGATACGGGCCCCTGCGAGTTGCTGATCAAGCTGGAAAGCCAGAATCCAGGTGCTTCGATCAAGGACCGAATTGGTTTGAAAATGATCGAGGACGCGGAACAGGCCGGGTTGATCAGGCCGGGTTCGACGCTGGTGGAAGGGACGGCCGGAAACACCGGCATTGGCCTGGCCCTGGTAGCCGCGCAAAAGGGTTACCGCCTGGTGCTGGTGATCCCTGACAAGATGAGCAGTGAGAAAATATCCAACCTGAAGGCGATGGGAGCCGAAGTGATACTCACGCGGTCAGACGTGGCCAAGGGGCACCCGGAGTACTACCAGGATCTGGCTAAACGGATTGCAGAAGAGATGGATGATGCCTATTTCATTAACCAGTTTGGCAATCCATCCAATCCGATAGCGCATGAAGAAGTAACCGGGCCGGAAATTTGGCGCCAGGTGGACGGCAAACTGGATGCCATCGTTCTCGGCGTGGGTTCTAGTGGAACAGTGACCGGTCTTTCCCGGTATTTTGCCCGCGTGGCGCCTGAACTGGAACTTATCCTGGCCGATCCTGAAGGGTCCATACTCGCTGAATACGTCAATGAAGGCACGTTGTCTGCCAAGAGCGCCTCCTGGATGGTGGAGGGTATTGGTGAAGATTTCCTGCCTACAATCAGTGATTTCACCCGCATAAATAAAGCCTATGCGATCAGTGACCGGGAAAGTTTCCTGACCGCCCGTGAATTGCTGGTCACCGAAGGGATACTGGCCGGATCGTCAACCGGAACCTTGTTGGCGGCTGCGCTACGGTACTGCAGGGAACAGACCGAAGCGAAGCGTGTGCTGACTTTTGCTTGCGACACCGGCAATCGCTATCTTTCAAAAATGTTCAATGATTTCTGGATGCGCGACCAGGGTTTCATTGAAACGGAGAGTCACGGCGACCTGAGAGACCTGATTGCCCGGCCTTATGCTTCCAGGGATACGGTAACGGTCGGTCCCGGGGAGCCCCTTGCCAATGCATACAAGCGCATGAAACTTTACGATATATCACAACTTCCGGTCATTGTGGATGATCAAATTGTCGGTATTCTTGACGAGTCTGACCTGTTGATGGCGGTAGCCGAATCTTCCAGCCGTTTCGACGATCCCGTGAGCACGGCAATGGTTTCCGAATTGACCGAAATCGATGTGAAGGCGGCGGTGTCTGAGCTGATGCCGATTTTTGTCCGGGACTTTGTCGCCATTGTGAAAGACGGCTCAAAGTTCCTGGGTTTGATTACACGGGTGGATTTATTGAATTACCTGCGCAGGAAAGCAGACCGTTGAATAAAAAATATAAACTCCCCACCCGCGTGATCCATGCGGGGCAGAAACCTGACCCGTCTACCGGTGCCATAATGACGCCGATTTATGCGACCAGCACTTACGTGCAAAAAAGTCCGGGTGACCACCAGGGCTGGGAATATTCCCGCAGCCACAATCCGACACGGGATGCTTATGAAAAATGCATTGCCGACCTGGAAGGCGGGATCCGCGGACTGGCTTTCGCCTCCGGGATGGCGGCTGCTTCCACCATCCTCGAGCTGCTGGACACAGGGGATCACATGGTTGCCGGTGATGACCTTTACGGGGGCAGTTTCCGCTTGTTTCATGATGTTCGTGAACGGTCGGCCAATCTCCGTTTCACCTTCACGCAAATCGAGGATCCGGACAAATTGCGCTCCGCAATCCGGCCCGATACACGAATGGTCTGGCTCGAGACGCCAACCAACCCGATGCTGAAAATTGCGGACATTGCCGTTACCGCACAAATTGCCCATGAAAACGGCGCCCTGCTGGTGGTGGACAATACATTTGCCACGCCCATGCTGCAGCAGCCGCTGGCGCTGGGTGCGGATATCGTTATGCACTCGGCGACGAAATACCTGAACGGGCATTCCGACATGGTCGGTGGTGTGGCCGTGATCCGCGATGACGATGAACTGGCTGATCGACTGTGGTACCTGCTCAATTCTACCGGTGCAATTCAAGGTCCGTTTGATAGTTTTCTCGCATTGAGGGGCCTGAAAACCCTGGCGCTGAGGATGAAAGCCCATTGCGATAACTCCCTGGAGATCGCTCAATGGCTGCAACAACATCCACAAGTACGCAAAGTCATCTATCCCGGATTGGCGGATCATCCGCAGCATGAACTGGCCATGCGCCAGATGAACGGTCAGGGTGGCGGCATTATCAGCATTGATATCAAGGGTGGCCTGGAAAAAGCCCGCCGCATGCTGGAGCGTTGTGAATTGTTCGCGCTGGCCGAAAGTCTCGGTGGCGTGGAAAGCCTGATCAACCACCCCGCGATCATGACCCATGCCTCGGTGCCGCCTGAGCAGCGAGAGCGCATTGGTATCAGTGATACATTGATCCGCCTCTCAGTGGGTGTAGAAGACGTTGGCGACTTGATTGCCGAACTGGATTACGCACTGGCTGTGTAAGAGTTCGCTTGCGGACGATTTTTCCAGGGCCTTTCGGCCCCAAGGGACCTCTTACACGAGTTTGCCCGGCGGGGGTTCCCCCGGTGTATCGGTGCGATGAATGCCTTCCGGGAGTGTTTCACGGTCGCTGACTTCTTCGTGGTCTTCGTAGTGAATGCGCTCCATCAGGTAGCACAAGCAATCCTGCCGGATTACCCGGCGGTCCAGCGTCAACATGGAGGGCATGATTGCCCTTACAGTTTCCACCTGGCCGCGACCGAAGCTGAAATAGTTGTCCGTTATGTCCCGGCCCGAATTATCCGTCGCGATCAGGGGTTTTCTCACGCAGTTATTGAGGTCACCGAAGGATGTGCCGGCCGGTAGTTCGCAGAAGTTGAACTTGTCCAGATCTTCACGCAGGGCCAGGTCAACCGGTACACGGCCAAATCCAAAAAGCACGTCATGAGGAACCTTGACGGTAGCCACCATGTGATAGAGGTGTACCGCCTCAGCATCAACCGGGGCCGTGGATATGTCATTCATATGCAGACAGGTTTCCAGGAATGCCATGCTGTGGTCAGTGCCGTGTATCTCGCCAGCCTGGCCACATTCCAGCGTCACTGCAGGGCAGTGCTTTGAAAAAGCGTGTGAAAGTGTTCCTGCCGGCCTGGTGAAATAAACGACCTTGGGCGAAAACAGTGATGCCAGGCGTAGAAATTCCGACCGGATGCGGTTCACGGCCGCATAATGTGGATTCAAGCCGGTGTTGTTGTGAATGTCGATGCAGGCCAGCGGTTGATGTTGCAGGATCCGGTCGTGGATGTGCTGGAACAATTGCGCATACTGATGGTCCGCTGTGTTGCCGCCGGGCCAGCAACGGTTGTAATCAGGCTGCTCATCCAGGTGCCTCAGGCGGTGCTTTGCAGCCTGGATATTGCCGATCAGAATCAACATCGAACGAGGTAGATCATCGTGCTGGTAATGGCTTTTTAACAGCCTCCTGATCGCTTCCCAGCCCGTGACTTCGTTGCCGTGCTGCAGCACCGATACGAACAGCGGACGCTCGATTCGACCCTTCAGGTGAATCAGCGTGGGACCCTTCAGTTGCTGGTACAGGGCGGACGCTGGACGCTCCAGCAGTCCATCCGGCAAATGATCCAGTTCTAAAAGGTTCGGAGCGGTGCTCATTTGGTCCAAAAAGTGGCAAAATAGGCGGTCAAGATACAGTCAATCTGTGTTTGACGAAAGCGTAAAACAATAACCGGGGATATAACATGTTGATTTGGGTGATCTCCCATGAGTGAACTGACGATCAAAGCCAGCTCCCTAAGCAGGAACTTTGGCGGCATAGTGGCGGTTGACTGCCTGAGTTTTGAAGTCGGATCCGGGGAAGTCCTGGGTTTTCTCGGCCCCAATGGCGCCGGAAAGTCTACGACGATGAAAATGCTGACGGGATTCCTGGCGCCGAGCGCGGGAACCGCGACCATCGACGGTCATGACATCATCAATGACTCGCTGGCAGCGCGGCGGATCATGGGCTACCTGCCGGAGGGCGCACCCAGTTACGGTGAAATGACGGTCAGGAGTTTTCTCGAATTCATCGCCAGGGCCAGGGGGTTCAAGGGCCGCGAAGTCCGGCAAAAAGCCGCTGTCGCTATCGATCGCCTGAACCTGGACCGGGTGCCGGAGCAGCCGATCGAAACGCTGTCCAAGGGGTTCAAACGCCGGGTTGGCCTGGCACAGGCGATTCTCCATGATCCGCAGGTGTTGATCCTCGATGAGCCTACCGATGGCCTGGATCCCAACCAGAAGCATGAGGTCAGGCGCCTGATCCGGGATATGTCCAGCGAAAAAATCATCGTGATTTCCACCCACGTGCTGGAGGAGGTACACGCCCTGTGCAACCGTGCAATGATCATTTCTAATGGCAGGTTGTTAGCAGACGATACACCGGCGGGTCTGATTGCCCGTTCGCGCTATCACAATGCCGTGACGCTGGTGGTCGAGGACCCCGAGCGTGTGGCGAGTATTCTGAGCGAGATACCCCAGGCCCGTAAAGTAGAGCTGAGGGAAGGGGAATTGACGGTGTTTCCGGTCGAAGGCGCCCGCCTTTTCGAGATTATTTCGGATGCAGTGAAGGAACATGGCTGGTCAGTGAGCGAACTCCGCCTTGAAGCCGGCAGGCTGGATGAAGTCTTTCGCCAGGTGACGCAGGGAGGAAACGGAAAATGAGCACACCGGGGAACTCGGGCATGAGTTCGGTTATTACTGTCATGAGGAGAGAATTGTCCGGCTATTTTTCAACGCCGGTGGCCTGGGTGTTTATCGTGATCTTTCTGGTGATGTCCGGCGTATTCACTTTTTATATTGGCTCATTTTACGAACGGGGCATGGCTGACCTGGCGCCGTTCTTCCAGTTCCATCCCTGGCTCTACCTGTTCCTGGTGCCGGCGATCGCCATGCGTCTGTGGGCAGAGGAAAAGCGTTCGGGGACCATTGAGCTGCTGTTGACGCTGCCGCTGACTACAGGCCAGGTTGTGCTCGGCAAGTTCCTGGCAGCGTGGTTGTTTCTCGGGTTGGCGCTTTTGCTGACTTTTCCCGTTTGGCTGACGGTGAATTACCTGGGGAATCCAGATAACGGGATCATCGTTGCGGGTTACATCGGCAGTTGGTTGATGGCTGGCGGTTTCCTCGCAATTGGCTCCTGCATGTCAGCAGTGACACGCAACCAGGTCGTGGCCTTCATTCTGAGTGTCGTGGTCTGTTTCGGTTTCCTGCTGAGTGGCCTGCCCATGGTCATGAATGTGTTTACGGATTGGGCGCCGCAGGCCTTGCTGGATGCGATTGCAGATTTCAGTTTCCTGGCCCATTTTGCGGCCATTTCAAAGGGTGTGATCGATCTGCGTGACCTGGTTTATTTCAGCCTGGTAATTGCCTTCTGGCTGCTGGCCAACACGATCGTGCTCGAAATCAATAAAGCGGATTGAGGATCCAGAAATGCAGAAGAAATTAATATATTCGCTGGGATCCCTGGTTTTACTGTTGATTCTTTTTGTCGCCGTCAACATGCTTTCGGCTAATCTGCTCAGGGGCATGCGGATCGACCTGACCCAGAACGGACTGTATACGCTCAGTGACGGAAGCCGAAATATCCTCAGGGAACTGCAGGAACCGGTTAACCTGTACCTGTTCTTTTCCAGCGAAGCCAGTCGTGGCCTGCCTCAAATTCGCAGTTATGCCCGGCGTGTTGACGAAATGCTGGAAGAATTCGAAAACCAGGCCGCGGGCAAACTGATCGTTCACCGCGTTGACCCGGAACCTTTTTCAGAGGATGAAGACCAGGCTGCCGCATTCGGCTTGCAGGCCGTGCCGGTGGGTGCAGGCAATGAAACACTTTACCTGGGTATCGCCGGAACCAACTCGCTGGATGATGTCCAGGTCATGCCTTTCCTGCAGCCTTCCAAGGAAAAATTCCTGGAGTACGACCTGGCCAAGATGATCTCTTCACTGGGTAGCCCGGAAAAAATAACCATCGGCTTTCTCAGCACGCTGCAGATGGATGCAGGCTTCGATCCAGCCACCCAGGGAATGCGGGAACCCTGGGTCGTGTATGAGCAACTGGGCCAGCTGTTTGATATAGAAACCATCGACCCGGGTGCTGATTCACTGCCTGACAATATTGATCTCTTACTGATGGTACATCCCAAGGATCTGTCTGATCCGATGCTGTACCAGCTTGACCAGTTCGTGCTTGGCGGAGGACGCCTGATCGTTTTTCTCGATCCGTTCGCCGAGTCTGATCGCGGCAACCCCAATGATCCGATGGCCATGATGCAGGCCGGCAGCACCTCGAATCTTGGTCCCTTGCTGGACAGCTGGGGCGTGAGTTTTGATCCTGGCCGCGTGATCGGTGATCTCCAGTACGGCGTGGGAACCAGCCAGTCGCGGCATATCGGCATTCTCTCGGTGCCTGCCGATGGCCTTAACAGTGAAGATGTTGTCAGTGCTGATCTGCAGGCGGTAAATTTTTCGTCTACTGGCTGGTTGGCTCCGCTCGAAGGCGCCAGCACCCGTTTCGAAGCACTGGTGCAAAGCAGTGAAAACGCCGCCCCGCTGGATGCTTCCCGTCTCAGGTTCCTGACCGATCCGGCTGAGTTGATGAAAGGGTTCAACCCCACTGGCGACCGCTATGCACTGGCGGTCAGGCTTTCCGGGCCCGCCAGGTCGGCGTTCGATCCACCTGACGCGGACGAGCAGTCCGCCAGCCATCGGGCAGAGTCCAACGAGTCCGGGATCACCGTGATGCTGTTTGCTGACACAGACCTGTTGACAGATCGTCTGTGGGTGCAAAAGCAGCCCTTCATGGGCCAGAACCTGGTGTCTGCTTTTGCGGACAACGGCACGCTGGTGGTCAATGCTGCGGACAATATGGTGGGCAACCGGGACCTGATCGGCATTCGCACGCGTTTGAGTTCCAGCAGACCCTTTGACCGGGTAAGTGAATTGCAAGTTGAGGCAGAACGCAGCTATCTCGCCACCGAAGAGCGCTTGCAGCAGGAACTGGCCGATACGGAACGCAAGCTGACCGAGCTACAGGTGGCAAAAGGTGAAAGCGAATTGCTCGTGCTCAGTGATGAACAACAAGCTGAAATCGATCGATTCATGGATCGCAAGCTGGAGATACGCAAGGAACTCAGACAGGTTCAGCATGATCTGCAGCGTGACATAGACCGGCTCGGCACCAGGCTTAAATTGATCAATATCGCTTTCATACCGGTTTTGGTCATGATTGCTGCCCTGCTTTACGTTTTGCAACGGCGCCGGCGGCAAAACGCGCGGCAGCCTGGCGTGGGTGCAGCCTGATGAGTAAAAAACACTTTTCCACCTTGTTGCTGGTGACCGTCGTGGTTGCGGTGCTGGTCTTGTTGGTGCCCGGCAAAACCGCGAAAGAAAGCGCATTCCAAAAACACCGCCTGCTACCGGGGCCACCCACGCTGGTCAATGATATTGATTATGTTCGCATGACAGGCGCCGGCGGCGTGACCATTGTCACGTTGAACCGGCGTGGTGGAAAGTGGCTGGTGGCGGAATCTTCGGATTACCGCGCTGACTGGACGGTGCTCAGGCAACTCTTGTCTGATCTTGCAGTCGCGGAGGTAATCGAGGGGAAAACATCAAATCCGGAGCTCTACTCGCGCCTGGGTGTGGAAGATGTGGACGAGCCGGACGCTGGCGGCGTGTTGATCGAATTTGCTGAAGAAACCAGTCTGCCCTCACTGATCGTCGGCAACAAGGCGCAGGGAAGGGGGGGGCAGTACGTGCGGCTGAGTGGTAGCGATCAAAGTGTGCTGATCGACCGGGCCTTGACTGTACCCGGTGATATGCAGCAGTGGCTGGACCGGGAAATCATCGATATCCAGGAAGGTGAACTTGTTGAGATATCGGTCATTCACCCTGATGGAGAACAGATCCTTTTGCGTAAGGTTTCCGCTGATGATACGGATTTCGACTTGCTGGGGATGCCCGAGGGCAGAGAAGTCAAATCCAACTGGTCAGTCAACTCCATCGGGGGAGGCATGGCTTCCCTTCGTCTGGATGCAGTGGTTCCCGAAAGCGATGTCGACTGGTCGGATGCCGTGAAGGTCAGAGTATTGACGGCTGACGGTCTGCAGGTCTCAGCAAAACTTGTTTCCTGGCAGGAGCATTACTGGGTCAGCCTCAGCGCAAGCGTGTACAAGCCGGTCAGTTCTGGCCAACTTGATGAATCCGGGATAGAAAACCAGGCGCCACCAGAGCCCACCGAGCGGGTGAACCGGATCGCTGATCGCGTGAGCGGCTGGGCCTACAGGATTCCGCAGCACAATGCCGAGGTATTGACAAAGCGGATGGACGACCTGCTCAAGCCGCTGGAAACCGATTGATGAACAGCCGCCGCCGCATCGCGTTGGTAGCCGCCCTGTCCGGCCTGTTGGCCGTCATTCTGGCTGCTGCCGGCTCACATATTCTCGCGGAGGACGGGGCGGGAGCACAAAAGCTCTGGGCTACCGCGCTCCAAATGCATATGTTTCATACGATCGCTTTACTGGGTGTCGCCGCTTTGATCCAGCCCGGCTCACCCCGGCTGTTGCCCTGGAGCGGTATCCTGATGATGCTTGGCTTACTGTTTTTTTCCGGCAGCTTGTATTTGCGGGCAGGCGGGTTCATTGCAGTGCCCGGCCTGGTGACTCCACTTGGAGGACTGTTGTTAATGGCCGGTTGGCTGGTGCTTGTTTTAAGCCTGATCAGGACAAACCGGTTCTAATTTGTTTCTGTGGCAGCGAAGATAAATATGGCCCTGTTGAATGAAGCGGACGAAATACTGCAAAGCGTTGAGCGCAGGCAGCCATGAGCCGCCTTCGTTATAACAGACAGGTAGCCGTTGAGCACTTGCGCAGCAAGTGTGACCCTCTGCGCCAATTCATTGATGACTGTGGCGGGCTGGGCCTGAAAGTGCGCCGTGAAAGCGACCTTTTTAACGCGCTTGCGCGGGCCATTGTCTATCAGCAGCTTTCCGGCAAGGCTGCGGCAACTATTCATGGCCGTTTCAGCACCTTGTTCAATAACGCCTTGCCCGAAGCCACCCAGGCCAGGCGATTGTCGATGGAGCAGCTTCGCGGCGTGGGGCTTTCCCGCAACAAGAGCCTGGCCATCCAGGACCTGGCGGAAAAATCATTGGGTGGCAGCCTGGCAAACACGCGGCAAATGGCTCGAATGGATGACGCCCAGGTCATCGAAAATCTGTGCCAGGTACGAGGCATTGGCCCATGGACAGCGCAAATGCTGCTGATTTTCAACCTGGGCCGCCCCGATGTAATGCCATCCACCGATCTGGGCGTGCAGAAAGGTGTGCAGGCCGTATATCGCATGCGAAAGCTGCCGGAACCGGAGCAGCTGATGCGGAAAACCCGTCACCTGGCGCCCTATCGCTCGGCAGCAAGCTGGTATTTCTGGCGGGCGGCGGATACGGTCTTGTTGTCTTGAAAATCGTCGGCAAAGGGCGCATCTTGAATCCAGAATAAAAGCGTATCGGCCGCAAGCGACCTCTTACAGTTGTTGTAAGAGCGTCCTTGGGCGCGAAATGCACGAACCGATAAAACTTTTCGGCCGCAAGCGACCTCTTACAGAGGTTCCAACGACTGAGTAATCAGGAAATAGCTCTTTATGAACTTACTGGATCATTTTGTACTGCAACACATTCAGGTGTCTTTACTCAAGGCTGAACTCGTGCAGGTCAGTAAGGATGCCGGAACCCAGGAAGCCAAGGTGGAGCTGAACCTGACGCCCAGGTTGATGAAAGCCGACAGCGGTGACAAGCTTCCTGCCTACCAGGTTAGCGCCAGGCTGAACTGCAAAGGAGGATCAAAGGATGGCTCCGGGCCGATGTTCAATGCAAAAGTTGGATTTGAGGCCATTTACCAGCAGGTCGAAGGCGACCCGGTGGATGTTGCGGAATTCACCAGCAACCATGCCAGCCTGACTCGCCAGTTGTATCCATTGCTCCAACAGGAATTGCGCATCTTGCTTGTGCGTCTCGGGCTGGAGCAAATTCATTTGCCTTTCGACCTGGCAGCCCGGATCGGCCAGGCCGAAGATCAGACCGTCCAGGTATCCGGCTTGGTGCACTAAGCCGCAAACAGCACCCGCTTTTTGGTTACCCCTGCCAGGCCCAGTGCCATGGTTCGTAAATTACTCCGTGCGGGTTGTCACGGGGAAAAGACAAGCTGAATCCGAAATCGGGAGCATGTTCGCACAGCCACTCAAATGCCGGGCTGTGTTCGAACTCCTCTTCAAGCACCGCGTAACCCGGTGTAGTGATGTCCAGGGCCCTGCCGCTGTGGTGCTCGCTGTAGCCGGGCGCAGCTGAAGCTTCAAGTATATTGTTTATATTCATACCTTTATCAAGCTTTCTTCGCAAAATACCTGACTGATATTCGACCGAACGAAAAGCAGATACAGGCTGTAGCTCTACGCCTTGTTTGCTTGCTTCATTCTTCATTGCCAACCAGGCATCGGCAGCTTCGGGCAGCATTTCCTGACCACGCTCATAGATATCATTTCCAATCGATTTCAGTTTGCCGGCTTCCGGTTGCAGGGGCAGCTTGCGAATTCGCCCATAGTCTGGCGGAATCCCAAAGCTCGACAGCAAATCTGAAATCAGGTTTGAATACCGGTCAATGTCAGCTTCGCAGGCAAGCCGTACTCTGATTTTGTTGTTCAACGCTATTAATCCCAAATAATTATCAATCTGAAGCCATTAGAAAATGACGTATTTAATACTACACACATATCATTCATTTTTAATAAAATCCTGGCCAATTCCGGAACAAAAAGCCGGTTTTAGACTGTAACGATACTGTCACAAAAGCCGCCTATCATGAATTTATGAACGCTGTCCCACCTGTCAGCGCCGTCGCAGGCCCGGTGCGTTCGGCACGATTTCATCAATGGCGGTCCCGCAAGGACCGGGCCGTTCGCTGGTTGATTACGATTGGCGGGGTGGCCGTGATTTGTGCTGTCGTGCTGATTTTCTTTTACCTGCTGTATGTTGTGTTCCCACTTTTTCTTCCCGCCAGCACAAAATTGGAACATATCGCGGACAATCCCCGGTGGCAGGCCGATAAACCGGTGTACTTGTCAGTAGAAGAGCAATTGGAGGTGGGATTGCGTGTTTCCAGTTCGGGAGAGGTGGAGTTTTTCTCGGTTTCTGACGGGTCCGGTTTGCAGACACACAACCTTCCGCTCGATGCGCAAACCCGCTTGACGCTCGCCAGCGAAGCGGTTGAATTCAACGGTCTGGTTGCCGTCGCGAGCGATAGTGGGCGTGTGCTGGTTTTCAAACACAGCTACCAAACCCGATTCGAGGGTGGAGTGGAAACCCGGCAGGTGGTCCCCGAGCTTTCATTCCCCTACGGAGAAAAGCCACTGCTCGTTATGCCCAATACCGGGATTTCGGCCATTGCTTTTTCTGACAGCGATTCAGATTTGGTACTGGCTGCTACGGGAGTTGACGGTCAGGTCAGGGTTGAAATTTTTTCGAAATCGGAAAATTTCATGACGGGTGAAATCGCTCTGGAGAAGAATTCTGTAGCAACGATGGTGAGTTTTAAAACCACTGCTGCCGCAATCAGTGGAAACCACCGATGGTTATACCTCGGTGATGAACAGGGAAATCTCCATCGCCTGCAACTGGATACGCTTGAATTACTTCAGAGTATCCACCTGGGTGATTCTGCCATTACCACGATGAGCATGTTGTTGGGTGGAATATCGGTACTCGCAGGTGATGCCGGCGGTTCAATCAGCCAGCTATTCCCGGTTCGGGATCAGGAAAATGAATATCGCCTGGAATTGATTCGCCGCTTCGAAAAACAGTCTGCCCCGATTGTGCAGATACTGCCTGAACAACGCCGCAAGGGCTTTGTGGCGCTGGACGCACAAAGTGGCCTGGGTATTTATCACAGCACGGCCAAACGGCTGGTTCATTTTCAGTCGCTGGAAACCCGGCAACCGCTAAGCCTGGCGCTCTCGCCACGAGCCAACGGCCTGTTAATCGAAGGGAAAAAAGGCAGCCTGGGTATGCTGGTGATCGAAAATGAGCACCCGGAAATTTCATTTTCGTCCCTGTGGCGGAAAGTCTGGTACGAAAACTACGAACGGCCCGAATACGTGTGGCAGTCATCTGCTTCCACCAATGAATTTGAGCCCAAGTTCAGCTTGACTCCGTTGGTGTTCGGCACGCTGAAGGCTGCGCTTTACGCGATGCTGTTCGCTATTCCGCTGGCCCTGATGGGAGCAGCTTATACGGCTTATTTCATGTCACCCGCCTTGCGCAAGTGGGTCAAGCCCAGCATTGAGATCATGGCTGCGCTGCCGACCGTGATCCTGGGTTTCATGGCAGGCCTTTGGTTCGCACCTTATGTGGAGGAGAACCTGGCTGGTATTTTCATGATTCTGCTTGTGCTGCCGGTTGGCCTTCTGATCTTTGCCTGGCTGTGGCACCAGTACAATGGACCGCTGAAAACACGGATACCGGAGGGATGGGAGCCTGTCTTGCAACTGCCCATGCTGGTCTTCCTGGGTATGCTTGCCATGTGGCTGGCTGATCCCATTCAGGCCATGTTCTTCGGCGGTGATTTTCGCACCTGGCTGAGCCACGAGGCCGGTATCTCCTACGACCAGCGAAATGCCCTGGTGGTGGGCTGCGCCATGGGTTTCGCGGTCATTCCGACCATATTTTCCATTGCCGAGGATGCTATTTTCGGCGTTCCGGAGTCGCTGTCAAACGGCTCGCTCGCATTGGGCGCCACCCCCTGGCAGTCGCTGCTGCGGGTTGTTCTGCCGACTGCCAGTCCGGGTATTTTTTCAGGGCTGATGATTGGCCTGGGGCGCGCGGTGGGTGAAACCATGATCGTCCTGATGGCGACCGGCAACACACCCATAATGGACTGGAACCTGTTCGAGGGCATGCGCACGCTGGCGGCCAATATCGCGGTGGAAATGCCGGAGGCCGAAGTGAACGGCTCGCACTACCGGATTCTGTTTGTGGCGGCGCTGGTTCTGTTCCTGTTCACGTTTGTCGTCAATACCGGCGCTGAAGTGATTCGTCAGCGTTTGCGCGACAAGTACAGCTCCCTTTGAGGTGACAGGATGAGGCGGCAGGGACAATGACAGCAGGAATTGAAGTGACTGGAACTGTGACTACAGAAAATCCGGGCAACGGAAATAAGAGCATGGGGAAGTGGATTAAATCCGGCGCTCCCTGGGTCTGGCTCAATGCGGCGGCCGTTAGCGTAAGCCTTCTCCTGGTCATCGGCTTACTCACTTTGATCGCTGTCCGGGGTATGGGGCATTTCTGGCCTGCAGCGGTGTATGAGGTGGTTTACGAGGACCACCAGGGACAACGAACCCGCCTGGCGGGGCAGATCACCCAGCGTGAGAAAGTCACAGCAGAGCGCTTACTCGAGTCCGGTGTCCCGGTCGCGGAGGGAGTTGAAACCGTTGAACGAATCCTGTTGAAAACCGGCAACCGTGATCTTGGCGGCGAAGATTTTCGCTGGATACTGAAGCCCGGAATCCTCCAGCAAACCAGGCCGCTCAGTATCGCAGTGCTCGAACGTCAAGAATGGGGAACGTTTTTTGGCCGCGTCATCGGATTGAAGCAGGATGGCCAGGTACTGGAAAGCAAGGATGTCTGGTCCGATTTCCAGCTTAAGCTCGAACGTGCTGCGGATCTGAGAGAGCAGGTAAGGAAACTGGAGAAGGGCGATATTGGTGCGGTGAACTATCGCATTGAAAAACTTCGGCTTCGCGAACGAAGACTGCAGCTTGACGGAGTGACCGAAACAGCGCCATACGATGACTTGAATCGCCGCAGGGAAGGGTTCCAGGCTGAATATCTTCAGCTGGAAGAACAACTGATGGGGCTGAGCGAGGCCCTAAATCGCGATATCGTAATTATGCAGACCAGTGATGGTACGGAGGTCGAGTTGCCGTTATATACCGTCATTGACGCCTGGCAGCCCAACTCGATGAGTGGCCTGGAGCGCGTGGGACACTACTTTCGCAAAGTCTGGGCTTTCATCACGGATGACCCGCGGGAGGCCAATACCGAAGGAGGAATTTACCCCGCTATATTCGGCACCATCCTGATGGTGCTGTTGATGACGGTGGTGGTGACACCCTTTGGTGTCATTGCGGGGGTCTACCTCAGGGAATACGCCAGGCAGGGGCTGCTCACCAGGATCATCCGGATTGCCGTGAACAACCTGGCGGGTGTGCCCTCCATCGTCTACGGTGTGTTCGGCCTGGGTTTTTTTGTGTACACGCTGGGCGGAAGCATCGACCAGCTGTTTTTTGAGGAGGCGTTGCCCGCTCCAACCTTTGGTACCGGTGGCTTGTTCTGGGCTTCCCTTACCATGGCCTTGCTGACTTTACCGGTGGTGATTGTTTCGACGGAGGAGGGGCTGGCCAGGATTCCACGCACGATTCGCGAAGGCAGCCTCGCCCTGGGCGCTACCCAGTGGGAAACGCTGTGGCGCACTGTCATCCCCATGGCAAGCCCCGGGATCATGACAGGACTGATCCTTGCGGTGGCCCGTGCCGCCGGCGAGGTGGCGCCATTGATGCTGGTTGGCGTAGTAAAACTTGCACCTTCATTGCCGCTGGACGGCAATTATCCATTCTTCCATCCCGAACGGAAGTTCATGCACCTGGGCTTTCACATATACGATGTGGGTTTCCAGAGCCCGAACGTGGAGGCCGCGCGGCCGCTGGTTTATGCCACCGCGTTGTTGCTGATCATAGTAATTCTGCTGCTCAACATGGTGGCGATACATATCCGCAACAGCTTGAGTGAGAAATACAGAGGATTGTGAACATGACGCAAACCAAAGCTTTGCAAATTGACGAACAGCGGGCCCCGGCGCCGCCTGTTACGGTGATCGGTGAAGACCCGGTCTCGATCAAAGTGGAAGATTTGAATCTTTTCTATGACGGTGTGCAGGCGTTGAAAGACATCAAGCTCGATATCGCCAAAAAGCAGGTCACCGCATTTATCGGACCCAGCGGCTGCGGCAAGTCTACGCTGTTGCGCTGTTTTAACCGGATGAATGACCTGATCGACTGTTGCAGTACTCAGGGCCGTATCCTGATGAACGGGCAGGACATACTGGCGAAGAATATCGATGTCGCGGAACTCAGGCGCCAGGTGGGCATGGTGTTCCAGAAGCCCAACCCTTTTCCCAAATCCATTTATGAGAACGTCGCCTATGGCCTTCGTATCCAGGGAGTGAACAAACGCCGGATCCTGGATGAAACCGTTGAGTGGGCCCTCAAAGCATCGGCTCTGTGGGGCGAGGTCAAGGACCGGCTGAACGAGTCTGCATTCGGGCTTTCCGGTGGGCAGCAGCAACGGCTGGTGATTGCCCGGGCAATTGCGGTTCAGCCACAGGTTATCCTGCTGGATGAACCGTGTTCGGCACTGGATCCCATCTCGACACTGAAGGTGGAAGAGCTGATCAATGAATTGAAAGAGCAATACACGATCATCATCGTCACCCATAATATGCAGCAGGCGGCCCGTGTTTCGGACAGGACTGCTTTCATGTATCTCGGTGAGTTGATCGAATACGGTGAAACCGACCAGGTGTTCACCAATCCGCAGGTCAAGCGAACCGAGGACTATATCACTGGCCGTTACGGTTGATGCAGGATGACGGGAAGACGACAGGTACGGGATATTGACAATGGATAAACTGAATTTAGGACAACACATTTCCAGGCAGTTCAACGAGGAACTCGAAGAGGTCCGCAGCAAAGTGCTGCAGATGGGGGGCATCGTCGAAGAACAACTGGGCAATGCGGTGAGGGCACTGGTGGACGGTAATGCGGTGCTGGCTGCTGAAGTAGTGACCAACGATTACCGCGTCAATGCGCTCGAAGTGGAGATCGATGAGGAGTGCACGCGCATCCTCGCCTTGCGGCAACCCGCTGCGTCAGATTTGCGGCTGGTTATTGCGGTGATCAAGACCATCACTGACCTGGAACGCATCGGCGATGAGGCGAAGCGTGTTGGCAAAATGGTGGAAGCCGAGTTGCACGGTGCTTTGAACGAGGAAGTGCGCCAGGAACTGGAACATATGGGCGACCTGGTGCGTAACATGCTGCGCCTGGTGTTGAACGCTTTTGCACGAACCGATGTTGACAGCGCAATCCGGGTCGTCAAAGCGGACAAAAAAGTTGACGCCAAGTACGTGTCCATTACGCGCCAGCTCATGACTTACATGGCGGCGGACGCAAAATCAATCCCTACCATTCTCAATATCCTGTGGGCCGCCCGGGCCATGGAAAGAATGGGTGACCGTTGCGGAAACATCGCCGAGTACATCTTCTACCTGGTCCACGGCCGGGATATTCGCCACATTTCCCTTGATGACGCCGTAGCCGAAATCGCCGCAGAACAAGATTAAATCACTGTAAGAGGTCGCTTGCGGCCGAAAGCCCGATCGCGCCCAAGGACGCTCTAACATTAAGAAGTCGCTTGCGGGCGAGGAAAAAATAAGCACCGGCCTGGTATTTTTCCACCAACCCTACCCGGTTTTTATTGTGCTGGATAACGTTTATCGTTGGGGAACGGGTTAGAATGGCACACGGAACAAAGCAATGGGTGGGCCATGCACAGCACGATTCTGTTAGCTGATGACGATACCGAGCTCAGCGGCTTATTGAAAGAATATTTTGAGACCGAGGGTTTCGAGGTACGCCTGGCCGATGATGGACGGTCTGCTCTGGACGAGGCGCGTAAGCCGGGACTCGACCTGGTCGTGCTTGACGTGATGATGCCTGAAATGAATGGCATGGATGTGCTGAAGGAAATCCGCAAGGAGAGCCGTATCCCGGTCATCATGCTCACCGCCAGGGGCGACGACATGGACCGCATACTGGGCCTGGAACTGGGTGCTGATGATTACGTGCCAAAACCGTGTAATCCAAGAGAATTGCTGGCCCGGATACGCGCCGTGATGCGGCGAGCGCAAAGCACGGTGGATCATGGCGTGCTGAAGGTGGATGACCTTGAGTTGAAACAGAGCAGTCGCACGCTGCTGAAATCAGGCGCCGCCGTGGAACTGACCAGCACCGAATTCAGCATCCTGCAGACCTTGTTGCAACACCAGGGCGAGGTCGTCAGCAAGAGGGATCTTTATATCTCCGCACTGGGGCGGGAACCGGCGCCGCACGACCGGAGCGTGGACATGCACGTCAGTAACCTGCGCCGCAAACTCGGCCTTGACCAGGACGGGCAGAACAGGATCGAAACCATCCGGGGAATCGGTTACCAGTACCGGATTGTGTAGTGCTCCTTGTCTTGGAACATCTGGGTACCTCTGAACCCGCAATTATCACCTTGAAGGAGCACTAGGGTGCTCTCTCTTTTCTGGAAGTTGTTCCTGACGATGTGGTTGAGCATCGTCGGCTTCTCAGCCACCATCGGCTGGCTGAACGACAAGCTGGCAAGGGAGCAATGGGCGGAAGAGCCTGCCAATACTTTCTCCCGGGGTATGTTCAGGATCAACCAGCGCGCCATGCGTGCCATCGAGATGGACGACCGCAAGGGCTTGCGCGACGAACTGCTGGGGATTCCCCGCATGAGCCGCAGTCACATCTATGTGCAGGACTTTGATAACCAGGAAGTCCTGGGCCGCGATGAGGCCTTGCAGCAACTTAAAGACCGGCGAACGGTCATGGATATACAGGCCTTTGAAGATTCCCAGGGCCGTCCATACACCGTCTACACGGTCAACCGGACACCGCCCAGCACGATTTTGGCGCCAGGCCCGGCCGGTACTGCTTTGCGCCTCGCCGCCGCCGCCGTCATTAGCGCATTAATCAGTTTTTTCCTGGCGCGATCCCTGTCCATGCCGCTGGAGCAGCTTAGTGTAGCGAGCCGCAGGATCGCGGCAGGGGACCTGAATACCCGCGTAGGCCATACTTTGTCGGAACGCAATGATGAATTCGGGCAGTTGGCGACAGATTTTGATGCCATGGCTTCGCGCCTGCAGGCGATGCAGCAGGCTAACCAGCGTCTGTTACAGGATGTCAGTCACGAATTGCGATCGCCCCTTGCGCGGCTCACCGTGGCGCTGGAAATTGCGCGGAAAAAAGGTGCGCCTAATGTCGAGTCAGAACTCGACCGCATCGAGTTGGAAAGCGAGCGTCTCGGGGCACTGGTCAATGATGTGCTCGGCCTGTTGAGAGAATCTTCCGAGATGGTTCCAAAAGTGGATGAGGAGTTCGACCTCAACATCCTTTTGAATGACCTGGTCGATGTAGTGAACTACGAGGTTCCCGAGGGGAAGCCCGGAATAGCATGGAAGCCGGTGGAGCCATTTCCGTACCTCGGTGACCGTGAATTGCTGTGGCGGGCCATGGAAAACCTGTTACGCAATGCGCTGCGCCATACCGATCCCGACAACGGTGTGATCCTGAGCCTGGAGCGTGACCGGAAGCAGGCACACCTGAGCGTACGTGATTTTGGCTCAGGTTTACCCGAGGGTGAGCTGGAAAAGATTTTCGAACCTTTCTATCGCGTCCAGGAATCCAGGGATCGCGGCAGCGGAGGGCACGGTCTGGGCTTGTCCATTGCGGCAACCGCGGTCCGGCGCCACGGGGGGCGCATCGGCGCCCAAAACGCTGACGGTGGCGGATTGATTGTCCGGATCAGCCTGCCGTTGGACAGCTGAAACATTAGCGGATCTGCAGCTTATTCCGGTACGCGCGCAACATGCGGGTTAAGCATGTGAAAGTCGGCGCCGGTGGGGTTTTGGTAAACGCGCAGGTCAAACTCTGGCACCACGGCCAGGATATGATCAAAAATGTCTGCCTGGATGGCTTCGTAATTTGCCCAGACCTTGTCTTTGCAAAATACATAGATTTCGATCGGCAGGCCGTACTGGGTTGACGGCAGCTGCCGGACCAGGAAG
>JAIVWI010000026.1:0-23223 GCA_048636595.1 Oceanospirillum sp.
ATCACCAGGCCGTTGGCGCTGGCGGAGCCAGTACCGTTGACCGTGGCAATTTTCAGGACAAAGTCGTTTATCCGGCTTTGCGTTGCTGGCATGGGCGCTCACCACTTTGGTTGCCGCCGTTGTAGTCCACGGCCTGGGGGAAATTCAACAGCGACTTTTGCATGTCCCAAGCGGACGTCGGGCAGCGCTCGGCACAAAGTCCGCAATGGATACAGAAGTTCTCGTCTTTGACCATCACCCGGGAAGTCTGCTTCAGTTCATCGGACACGAACAGGGGTTGCTCACGCTCGACCACTGGCGCCTTGAGCCGTTTGACCAGGTCCTCCTTGTCACCATTGGACGTGATGGTCAGACATTGGGTCGGGCAGATATCCAGGCAGGCGTCGCACTCAATGCACAGGGAATCGAAGAAAACGGTCTGTATGTCACAGTTCAGACAACGCTCGACTTCCTGCGCAGCCTGCTCCGCATCAAAACCGAGTTCCACTTCTTTACCCAGTTCGCTGAACCTCACCTCCAGCGGCACATGGATCATTTTGCGCCGCGCCGCCGGATCAAAGCTGTTGGAGTAGCTCCATTCGTGCATACCCATCTTCGTGCTATTCAGATTGAGCCCGTCCGGCAAACGGTCGGTGAGTGACTCACCCTGGCAATGGAGATGGATGGAGATCGCTGCCTGGTGGCCGTGTTCGACCGCCCAGATAATATTTTTAGGGCCAAAGGCTGCGTCGCCGCCGAAGAACACACCCTTGCGGCTGGACTCGAAAGTGACTTCATCCACCACCGGTTCTTCCCACGGGTTGAATTCAATGCCGAGATCACGTTCGATCCACGGAAAAGAGTTTTCCTGGCCAATCGCCAACACCACGTCGTCGCAGGGAATGAATTCCTCACCAACGACCTCCTGGTCCTGGATGCGCCCGTTCTCAATGACGTATTCCATCAGTTCAAAGATCATACCTTTGAGTTTGCCATCCTCGATCACAAATTCTTTCGGTGAATGGTTAACCACGATCTCGACGTTCTCTTCCTCGGCGTCTTCGAGTTCCCACACCGAAGCCTTGAAAAATTCTCGCGGCTTGCGCGCCATGACCTTGACGCTTTTGGCGCCGAGGCGCAGCGAAGTACGGCAACAATCCATGGCGGTGTTGCCGACACCAATGATCAGCACGTTTTCCCCGATGGAATCGATGTGTTCGAAGGCAACGGACTCCAGCCAGTCGATGCCGATGTATATGTTCTCGCTGTCATAACGTCCCGGCAGTTTGAGTTCCTTGCCGCGGGGTGCGCCGGAACCAACGAAGACTGCGTCAAAGCCCTGCTCCAGCAGATCGTTCATGCTCTCGATGCGGTGGTTGTAGTGAACCTCCACGCCCATATCGACGATGTAAGCGATTTCCTCGTTCAATACTTCGATCGGCAGACGGAAAGCCGGGATATTGAAGCGCATCAGACCGCCGGCGACGGCTTGCGCTTCGAAAATGGTGCACTCGTAGCCCAGCGGCATCAGGTCGTTGGCTACTGCAAGCGAGGCGCAACCGGCGCCAATCAGGGCGACTTTTTTACCGTTTTTTTCTTGCGGGGCGACGGGCAGGCGGTCCGTAATGTCCCCGCGGTGGTCCGCGCAGACACGTTTCAAGCGGCAAATGGCAACCGGCTTTTCACCCATCCGCCCGCGCCTGCAGGCAGGCTCACAGGGCCGGTCGCAAACCCGCCCGAGGATGGCCGGGAAAATGTTGCTTTCCCGGTTGACCATGTAGGCATCGTCAAAGCGGCCCTGGGCGATCAACCTGATGTATTCGGGGACGTCGGTGTGTGCGGGACAGCCCCACTGGCAGTCCACCACCTTGTGGAAATAATCCGGGTTGGAAGTGTCGGTGCGTTTCATTTTTCGTTTGACGCAAACCCTGTTATGGGCCTCTGATACCGGGAGTTCGCGCAAGGATAACCCTTTTGATTCTTATTCGCATCCTGCTTTTGTCGAAAGGCGCAAAAAACAATGGCCAGGACGACCCACGATAACCGGGGGATCGTCATTTCACCTGAAAGAAAAATCAATCGGCCCCAAGGGACCTCTTACAGGTAAGAGCCTGCTTGCGCGCGACTTTCCAGAGCAGTCGGCCCCAAGGGACCTCTTACATGTAAGAGCGTGCTTGCGCGCGACTTTCCAGAGCGGTCGGCCCCAAGGGACCTCTTACAGAAGCTGGTCAAGCGCAGCGATAAGCTGGTTGACTTCGTCCTGGCTGGTGTAGTGCACGAAGGACGTGCGTAATGCGCCTTCCTGGGTATCAATTCCTAATGCTTCGATGAGGCGGTAGGCGTAAAAATGACCGACACCCACACCCAGCTTTAACTCTGACAGCCGCGAAGCCAGTTCGGTGGACCGATGCCCGTCTGCCGTGAAGGTGACGGTGGGGGCGCGGCCTTCGGCATTTTTCCTGCCGATCAGGCGCACTTTCGGGTGTCCGGACAAAAAATCAAGCAAGGGTTGCAAAAGTATGCTTTCCTGCTCCCGGAACAGCTTCATCACTGCGGCCGCTTTTTGCACCTCCGAAGTATTTTCACCATGATGGTGCTGATATATGGCTTCCATGTAATCCAGCACACCATTCACTGACGCAATTTGCGCGTGGTCGGGCCCGGCCGGTGTAAAACGCGCACCGGGAATATCCGCATTAAAGAAATGGCCCTGGTAGGGCAGGTCATCATTCAACTCTTTACTCATGACCATCACGCCCAGGTGTGGTCCATACACTTTATACAGTGAAAACAGGTAGATGTCCGCGCCCAGCGCCCTGACATCGGGCAGGCCGTGCGGGCAGAAGGAAACTCCATCGACTATAGCCAGTGCTCCGGCCCGATGGATCATGTCGGTAATTTCACGCACCGGGTTGATACTCCCAACGAGGTTGGAACAATGGGTGAAGGCTACAGCCTGCGTCCGCTCATTTAACAGGGCCTCAAGGTCCAGGGGGTGCAGCTCTGCGGTTTCCGGATCGACTTTCCATTCCCGCACCGCGATTCCATCATCCTCCAGCCGGCTCCAGACGCCAACGTTGGCCTCGTGGTCCTGGTTGGTGACGATAACTTCGTCACCGGGCTTCAGCTCCTGGCGCAAAGCCTGGGCAACCACATAGGTATTCTGTGAAGTGGACGGACCGAAAAGGACTTCTTCAGTTTCAACGTTCAACCAGGCCGCCATGCGCTGTTTCGCAGCGTCCATCTGTTCACCGGCCGTAACCGAAGCCGGGAAATCATAATAAGGCTGTACCTTTGTTTGCCGGTAGTAACGGTTCAGCCAGTCGATGGTTTGCTTGCAGGCATAGGAACCACCAGCGTTCTCAAAGAACCCCCAGCCCTCGAGTGAAGGCTCGGAAAATGCCGGGAAATTAGAGCGGACGAAATCAAGATCAAGATCAGTCATGGTTTCATGCTTCTCATGTAAGAGGCCCCTCGCCTACAGGGATGTAGGTGAGGGGCGTGAGCAGGACGCGGAAGCTTTGGGGCCGAATCACGCGCAAGTCACGACCCTACGTGTTTATTCCAGCGAGGGTAATGTATTTGATCTCGATGAATTCCTCAATGCCGTATTTGGAGCCCTCGCGGCCGGTGCCGGATTCCTTGACGCCCCCGAACGGGGCAACCTCGGTTGAGAGGATGCCGTCATTGACGCAGACCATGCCGTATTCCAGCGCTTCGGCTACCCGGAACACGCGCCCCAGGTCACGGGCGTAGAAATACGAAGCCAGGCCGAACTCGGTGGCATTGGCCAACTCGATCACTTCTTCTTCGCTTGAGAATTTGAAGACCGGCGCCACCGGGCCAAATATCTCCTCGGTTGCGAACGCCATATCCGCTGTTACGCCGCTAACCACCGTGGGCTGATAGAAAAAGCCACCCAGTTCGTGACGTTCACCGCCTTCAATCACACTGGCGCCCTTTTCTTTCGCGTCGTTCAGCAGCTCTTCAACTTTCTCGATCGCATCGGCCGAGATCATCGGGCCGATGGATACACCAGCCTCGTCACCCCGCCCTACTTTCAGTTCCTGGACCGCTGCGGTGAATTTCCCGACGAATTCATCGTATACGCCCTCCTGAACATAGACTCGATTGGCGCAGACACAGGTCTGACCGGCATTGCGATACTTGGAGATGACGGCGCCCTGCACGGCGGAATCTACATCCGCGTCGTCAAATACGATGAACGGAGCGTTACCGCCCAGCTCCATGGAGACCTTTTTCACCGTGGAGGCACACTGGCGGATCAGGATCTTGCCCACCTCGGTAGAACCGGTGAATGAAAACTTACGCACCAGCGGGCTTTCGGTGAGCTCGACACCCACTGCACGGGAATTTTTGGTGGTGATCACGTTGAATACCCCGGCGGGAATGCCCGCCTGCGCTGCCAGTTCCGCCAGCGCCAGGGCAGACAAGGGTGTCTCCGAGGCCGGCTTGATCACGATCGGACAGCCTGCCGCCAATGCGGGCGCGGCTTTGCGCGTGATCATGGCGTTGGGAAAATTCCACGGGGTGATCGCCGCTACCACGCCTATGGGCTGCTTGATGGTCAAAATACGGCGATCGGGCAGGTGGGTGGGAATGACGTCGCCGTAGACCCGCTTGGCCTCTTCGGCGAACCACTCGATAAAAGAAGCGCCGTACATGATTTCACCAAGCGACTCGGCCAGGGGCTTGCCTTGCTCCGCGGTCATCAGGATTGCAAGGTCATCCTTGTTTTCAAGCATCAGGTCAAACCAGCGGCGCAGGATGGCGGACCGTTCCTTGGCGGTCTTGGACCGCCAGGCTGGCCAGGCCGCGTCCGCTGCTTCAATGGCCGTCCGGGCTCCTGCAACATCGAGTTCGGCGACTTCGGCCAGCAAGGAACCGTCAGCCGGGTTGGTCACTTCAAACGTTTCGCCATTTACAGCGGAAACCCACTCGCCGTTGACGTAGGATTGTTCACGGAATAATGCCGGATTGTTTAACTCCAGCTTCGTTTTGAGTTTGTCGAGCATCGGGATAAATCCTCCAAACCTGTGGCCAGGAAATCATTGGAAAATCCAATCCTACTAGACTGGTAGTTGGCAGACCAGACCCTGGTCATGGAGTTCGGATATTGGGTTGAATTTTTGCAAGCTGAATGGTGTTTTGTTGTATTTGAATCCTGTGCCGGCCAAAGACGAGTACAATGCAACGCACTCTTTCAACAGAAATTACTTAGCAGAACTTCATGAACCAAAACTGCAAATTGAATATTGAATCCCTCAGAAGCCAGGTGATCGGTGCGGATGCGACCGTTGAAACACCGTTCGGTGACCGCCTGATGGTGTATGCCGACTATACCGCTTCCGGCCGCTGCCTGGTGCTGGTCGAAACCTACCTGCAAAACCTGCAACGTATTTACGCCAACACCCACACCGAAGACGATATCAGCGGGCGTTCAATGACTCACCTGTTGGTGCAAGCGGAAAACAGCATCAAAAAATCTGTTAACGCAGGACCGAATGGGCACATTATTGCCGTGGGCAGTGGGGCTACCGGCGCGATCGACAAATTGCAGCAAATCATCGGTGTTGCGCTTCCCCCGGCCACACGGCAAAGCCTGACCCGAATGATGGAAGATTCCCTGGGCAGTGACGCACATGCGAAGTTCAACGAATACCTGGAACAGCATCAGCCGGTGGTCTTTGTCGGCCCCTATGAGCACCACTCCAACGAAATATCCTGGCGGGAAAACCTGGCCACTGTGGTGGCGATCCCGATGGACAGCGAAGGCGGCATCGATTTGCAGTACCTGGAAAAACAATTGCAGAATACCGCCTACCAGGGCCGCAAGCTGATCGGCTCCTTTTCAGCCGCCTCCAATGTCACCGGGATGCGCACACCCGTGCACCGGATCGCCAGCTTGCTGCACAAATACGGCGCCATTGCCTGTTTCGATTTTGCCGCCAGCGCACCTTACGTGGAAATCGATATGGACCCGCCGCCGGGGAAATACGACGGTGACGCATCCCTGGATGCCGTGTTTATTTCACCCCACAAATTTATCGGCGGACCCGGCTCCATGGGTGTACTGGTATTCAAAGAGCATATCTACCACAAGGAATTACCACCCAGTGTCAGCGCCGGTGGCACGGTGGATTACGTTGGGCCGTTCAGCCAGGATTTTATCGAAGACATTGAAGAACGCGAAAAGGCGGGCACCCCGGGTGTGTTGCAAATCCTTAAAGCCGCACTGGCGTTTCAAATCAAAGACTACATCGGTGTGGAGGCCATTGAGAATCGGGAAAGTGAATTGGTCAGGCGGGCCTTCGACCGTTGGCTGGTCAATCCCAACATCGAAATCATGGGCAACCAGGATCCGGAACGGCGCATTGGCATCATTTCATTCAATCTCAAGGATCACCATGGCAAGTACCTGCATCCGAAGTTTGTCACCAGCCTGCTCAATGACCTGTTCGGCATCCAGACCCGGGCCGGTTGTTCCTGCGCCGGCCCCTATGGGCACCGCTTGCTGAATATCGACAATGAAAAATCCGAGCAGTACCGCAAGTGGATTGTGAAGGGACTCTGCGGCATCAAGCCGGGCTGGTGCCGGGTGAGCATGCATTACGCGATGGATGATCTCGAAGCCGACTTTATTATAGATACCGTTGAATTTGTCGCCAACCACGGCCGTCACTTCCTGTCCCTGTACAACTTTGACATGCACAGCGGCGCCTGGACGCACAAATTCGATGAGGTGAACCTGGAGGGCTTCTCACTGGAAGCGGCGCTCGAATGCAGCGGCTATCACAAGAGGACGCTGAGCGATCAGGAACGGAAATACATGTACTCGGCTTTCCTGGCGGAAGCCAAAGGCCTGGCCGACCAACTCGCCAGCAAGGGTTTGCCCAAGGAGCACCGCATGGAACCCGAGCTTGAAACCCTGAAATTCTTTTCCGTGCCGGAACCCAGCGTGGTGAACCAATAGCTGTAAGAGGTCCCTTGGGGCCGAATTCTGTTTTACTGTAAGAGGTCCCTTGGGGCCGATTTCTGTTTTCAACAGTAATCGCCCGCAAATTACCTCGTAAAATTCGGCCCCAAGGGACCTCTTACAGTAGTCGAAACCGTCGGCTAAGCACAGCCTTCGAAACCGTCGGCTAAGCACAGCCTTCGAAACCGTCAGCTAAGCGCAGCCTTCGAAGCCGTCGGCGGCCATTTTGGCTTCGTAGGGGCCGGCGACTTCGCTGCCCGGGGTGAGGCCGCCCTTTACGCTGTCCCAGTCATCCGGTTGCAGGTGTACCATCCAGGCTGCATAAGGATCGTCATTGGCCATGCTCGGGTTACCGATCAGTTCCTCGTTGACACCGATCACTTCACCGGCGGCGGCGGACTTGGCGGGGCCGACCCACTTGCCGGACTCTATCGTTGCACAAGACCTGCCGGGACGAACTTTGCGCCCGACTTTCTTCGGTGTGAAGGCTACCAACTGACCCGCCAGGGCAGTGGCGATGGTTGTCATACCGATCCTGACCGTGCCATCACCGACTTCGGTGAACCAGGTGTGGTTTTCCACGTCATAGAGTAAATCGTCGGGTAGGTTACATCCGCGAACTGTTGGCATGAGTAGAATCTCCTCGAGTATTTCAATGGGATTGGCTTTTCGCCCGCAAGCGGGCTCTTACAGTCTATTTCTACTGTGCTGGAAGGGTTTCGTCAACCTTTTCGCGCAAAGGTTTTGACGCACAGCAGAAATCACCCAATTCCTGGGACTCCATTTTGCCGCTGATGAACAGAAACAGGTGGTTGGCTACCAGGGGCATCATGCGGGCCCGCTGTGCTGAATCCGGATGCTCCGGCTCCATCGTGAGCAGGTTGTAGTGGTAAACGAGTTCGCGGCAGGTTTCGCGGCAGGCATTGAAGCTCGGGTCCTTGTCCGCACCCTGACGGTGCAGGGCGAGCAATCGGTAGCCTTCCCTCAGGTCTTCGGTAGGCTCTTTCCCCTTGGCGCGAACCCAGTGTTCCAGTGCTTCTTCGCCAAGGGTGAGCAATTCCGCGGCGTCGGACGGTTGCGCAGGCTGCGCCACCAATTGGTTCAGGCGTTGCCCGATGTTGGCCAGGGATTTCATCGCTCAGTGATCAAAGCTGCAGCATGCAAAGGTGCATGCTCAAGCCAGACCCTTTTGCTTCACGAAGTCGAAGGAATCCGAGATGTTCTCATGCAGTCCAACGGCCTTCGGTTTGAGCCCCAGGGCCATGCCCAGCAGCTGGGTGAAGTAAATGATCTTCACACTGGTCTTGACGCCCAGCGTTTTCTCGGCGCGAATCTGGTGCATTTCCAGGCCGCTGTGACAGGTCGGGCATTCGGTGGCGATAACTTCCGCACCGGCGGCTTCGGCGGCCTGCAGGATGTTGAGGACGAGGAGGGTGGAGGTATCGCTATCCGACAGCGTGTGAGCGCCGCCACAGCAGGCCGTCTTGAGCGGAAACTCCACGTTTTCAGCACCTGCAGCCTCCAGCAGGTCATCCATGAAATGGGGTTTGAAGGTGGACTCGCTACCCGGCCCTGCGTCTTTTTCCGGGAAAATATGCCGCGGACGGGTATACATGCAACCGTAATAATTGGCGATTTTGATGCCATCGAGCGAATTTTTCACGCGCTCCCTGAGGCCTTCCTCGCCGATGGTTTCCTTGACCCAGTCCAGCGAGTGGATGGTCTCCACCTGACCGGCCTGGTAGGTTTCATGGCCTGCCTTCTTTGACAGGCGGTCAACGACCTCAACGGTTTCATCATCATTGGCCAGATCGTACTCGGCTTTTTTCAGGTTGTGATAACAGCCATTGCAGGGGACCATTACCGTGTCCATGTTCATCTCGTTGGCGGTGATGGACATGACCCGGGAAGAGAGATAGGTCTGGAGTTTGGGATCGATGTTCTTCACTTCCATCGCCCCGCAACAGTTCCAGTTTTCCACTTCCTTGATCTTCAAACCCAGGGCGCTGCCAAGAGCCTTGGTTGAGGTGTTGTAAGCAGAACCACTACCTTCCAGGGCACAGCCGGGGTAATAGGCGACTTCCCCGTACTTTTCTTTCTTGGATTTTGCTTTCTTGTCGGACATAGATCAGCGGCTCCCTAATTCGGTTTCAGCCATCTGGACCAGATCATCCAGTCTCAGAGCTTTACGGTTATGTGCTTCGCGCTCGGCTACGTATTCATTGATGGCATCCCTGGAGCCGGACCAGTTACTGGTGCGCGGTGTGATGAAGTTCGCCAGGCCCATGCGGGTCAGCATGCCAATGGGCAGGTTGCGCATCAGGCTTTTGACCATTTCAATCATCCACGGCGGCAACATGGGCTGACCGGTGCGCTTGAAAAAACGGCGCACGGTGCGGCCGTCCTCGATTTTGCCGGTGGCGAACACCTGCTCACTGAAGATCTCGTCAAAAATCATCGAATTTGACGTGGGTGTATGGCCTTTCAGCTCCAGCCAGTGGCTGGTCGCTTTCATCACGCCTTCGGGAAACACGTCGCGAGGACAGGAGTAGGTGCACTTGTTGCAGGACACGCACTGCCAGATGATGTCCTTGTCGCGCAGCAGTTCCTCTTCCATGCCGGTGCGGATCAGGTAGATCCAGTAGCGCGGGTTGAACTCCGGGTTGATTGCGTTAACCGTACAGGAGTTGGTGCAGGAGCCACACTGCCAGCATCGGTGGATGAATTCACCTCCGGGCAAGGCTGCAATTTCCTCTTCGAGTTCCTCGTTATAGTCGGTGATGACGCGGGTCTCGATAAAGGTGCTCCAGTGCCCCGATACATCGATACCCTCGATTTCGATGTTTTCCTGAACGTGCAGGTTCTCGGGGCGTATCAGTGATTTTTCATGAATGGGCATGGTTAATCCAGTGGTTCAATGACAGGGTCGGATTCTGGTTTGTTTCCAGACTCCAGCATATTCGACTCATCGATGATGAACGCTTCACCGTTGATGGATTTGAGCCGGGTGCGGCGGCTGCCCGCCCTGACGCCATCCAGTCCCAGCAACCTGCGGATGTGCTCCATCGGGTCGTCAGGTGCGGAGAAATCCGCCCGCAGGAAGACACCGCCCTGGGCGCCGATGTAATCCGCGTAAATTTTTGCGCACAGCAGGTCCACGTACCAGATCACGTCACGGAACACGCCATTGTTGGTCAGGAACTGGCTCAGTTCCTCCCGCAACATGATGTGGGTGCCGAATCCATCGGGAACGTTGAGCGTAATGTTGTCGATGTCATCGTCGAACCAGATTTCGCGAATCACACCGGTATTGGCCTTGCGGTCCCAGATCCAGCGGCCCATCAGAGGGTAGCGCTCCGGATCCACACCATGGAGGATTTCCGCAGCGAGATCCCGTACCCAGCGATGCTTTTTGTCTTGTGGAAACCGTACACAAAATGCAGCCAGCCGCTCATCCGTGGCAGAGGTGTCCTGGTAGTCTGACAACAGCTCCACGATCGCCTCGACCATTTCCCCGTAAGCCGGGTTTTCCAGGTAAAGGCCAACCCGCCGGCGCACACTGACCATGAAAGCGCACAGACTCTTGAAGGTATCCATCGGCAGGTCTGCAGGATGACCCTGCCCCAGCGCCTGTTGAAACATCTGCTGTTTGAGTTTCAGGGCGTCGATCCAGTACTCCACGCCGCCCTGGGACTCGGCGCCCGAGACCAGCGTCTCAAAGGCTTGCTTGAGGATAGGGCCGCTAAGCTCCAGTTGCGGCCGCTGCAACTGCGGTCGCGCAAGCTCGCTCTTGCTCCGGGTTTGCAGAAATCGGGGTACGGATACCATGCGAAGTGTTCCGGTTAACCCACCAGCCGCGCCGCCAATTGGCGCTGCTCAAGCACGGCCATGGCTGCAGCTTTGCCCTGGGCAATCGAATCGTCGATGGTTTCCGGCCCGGTAGCCGAACCCGCGATGAATACACCGTTCCGGTTGGTCAGGCCCGTGGCCGAATAACTGCTGGCCTGGTCAAGAAATCCGTTGGGCTCGAGATCCACCCCGAACAAGGTTGAAATCTGAGCGTTGTCGAGATTCGGATCCATGCCGATGGCATGCACCACCAGGTCGAATGGAATGGTAATCGGGCGCTTGACCAGTGTGTCCTCGCCCTTGACGATCAGCTTTTCACCATCGGAGGTTACTTCCGCGATACGGGCTTTGATGTACTTGACCTTGAATTCCTCCTGGCTCTTCCAGTAATACTTGGTCTCCATCAGGCCGAAGGTGCGGATGTCCATGTAATAGATGTACACATGGCAATCCGGCAATTCCTCACGGATTTCCATGGCCAGGTTGGCCGACACCGTGCAACAGATCTTGGAGCACCACTCGCGGCCGATCTGGCGATCGCGGGAACCCACGCACAGCAGGATTGCCACACGCTTGGGTTTGCGGCCATCCGACAGGCAGCGCACGCCATTGCCGGAAGAGATCATCTGCTCGACCTGGGAGGTGGTCACGACGTCCGGATAAGTACCAAATCCCCATTCAGGCTTGTTGGCGGAATCAAAATGGGTGAATCCGGTACACAAAATGGATGCCGATACCTCGACACTGTCCCCGTTGGACAATCCCGCTGTGAAGTTGCCTGCCTCACCGGTAAAAGACGTGACCGTGGTTTCCGTTCGCACATCGACCAGCTCAGCCTCTTCTACCCGGCTTACCATGCCCCCGATGGCGTCCCTCGCCCATTCACCGGAAGGCACCAGCTTGGCATAACCTTCCAGGATGGGTGCGCCACCCAGCCGGTCTTCTTTTTCCACCAGTAAACACGCCTGGCCGAAGGTGGCCAGTGAGTGTGCCGCGGCCAGTCCAGCTGGCCCCCCGCCTACAATCAAGATTGGTTTTGCCATGAATTTTTACTCAATCAGCTCTGTTCTATTGTTTCAGTTTGCTTGATTTCAATTTTCTTAATGGGTTGAAAACCCGGTCCGGAGGTAATCGCGAGACGCGGGTCGTAAAGACTCTCGAACTTGCCTGCCTCCACTTCTTTCAGATAAGCCTCGAATTCCACTTTTTTGGCCTGCCAGTCGATGCCCATTTTCTCCATCAGCGTTTCGGTCGCCGTTGCGTGCCAGTGGGTTTGAACGATTTTATAGGGATGCGCACCGCAGGCCATCGCAGCGAACTGCACATCGGCCAGTACCGGCAGGTTGTAGTCCTTGCCGGCGGCCTTGCCGATCCACTGGTTTTTGTCCAGCGTGGTAATGCAGCCGGTGTCGTGGCCGATCATCACGTCGGCATTCGCCTCTTCCACGGCGACCCGTATCTTGCGGTCGATGGAGAACGAGCGGGTGAATTCACGCTCGGAAATGATATGCCTGAAACCGAAGCCGCAGCAATCGTACCAGGTCGAATAGTCGATCACCTGCGAACCCAGTGATTCCATAATGCCGGTGGAAACCGCCAGCCGGTTGCCGCCGAGGATGTCGTCATCGTAGATCGCATCTTCCGGCACCATCTTGTACACATGGCAGGCGGGATGAATGGTGGAGCGTATATTGCTGACATCGATGGTCTGGCGATCGGCGACGTCATTGCGCATCATGTGCAGCCACTCGGAATAATGCACCACTTCCTCGGGAATCAGTAACTTGCCGTCGACCAGGCGGCCGAGCTTACCGAGGATCTTCTTGACCTGCTCACGCAACTCGGCGGAGTGCAAAAGGTAGGCTCGCACTTCCTTGTAGTTGCCAAACGAGGTACCGCAGTGCACCAGCGGATAGAAGTAACCGTCGGGCAGGCCCTGGGCGCGGGCGGAGACATAAGCCTGGTGAAAATTACGCAGGAAAACGGCCGCCAGGCTCTGGATGTTGCCGATGCCGGAACCGTGGTAATTCCAGGCAGTGCACGAGGTCTGGTCGGTCTCGTCCAGGTACCTGATGTCCATTTCGTTCATCAGCCAAAGCAGGGACGCCGGGTAGCCCGGGATGTTGCCGCACTGGCCACAGGATTTGTGGTGCCAGAGTTGGTTGGTGGGCACTTTCTTGTCCCATCCATAAATCGTTTTCGCGATGCGCGGCGCGTGTTCGTCGTTGATCCGGTGAACGACGATTTCTCCTTCTTTCTCCAGTTGCCACATGATATCGCGCACGTCTTCCACGCGATCCTTGTTGGTTTCCAAGGAACGCTTGTTGATGACCTGTTCCACCCAGGCGGTGGCGGTTCGCGCGTCTGCGGGGCTCAGGTTTGCATCACGCCACTCGGCTCCGTGGCCGGTGAAGCGCTCACCATTGCCGTTTCCGTTGCCATTTCCATTGTTTGGGTTTTCAATACTCATGTTCGTTTCTCTCTGTGTGTCTCCAGTCTCTTTCTGTAAGAGCGTGCTTGCGCGCGACAGCTTCAAACCAATCGGCCGCAAGCGACCTCTTACATATGTGTCTCCAGTCTCTCTCTGTAAGAGCGTGCTTGCGCGCGACAGCTTCCAGGCAGTCGGCCCCAAGGGGCCTCTTACAACAGCTAATCTTCCTGTTCTTCCTCCCAGTCTTCCAGGTCTTCCCTCTTCTCGTCCATGATGTCGAGGATCACGTCGTAAAGGTTTTCGTCGATGGTCTCGAGCTGATTGAGCACGCCGGTTTCCTCCCAGATCGTGTACAGCTCGACCGAGGTGGTCAGATTGACCTCCCAGGCCGTCTTGGTGGTGTTCAGGGTTGGTATCGGGATGGCCTGGCGGAGCACCTTCAGCGGTGCATCGATCTTGGAAATGTTGGGGCCCCAGTCAGGGAATGCGTCCGCGGTGATCATGTCCGGCGAAAGCTGGTTGCCGGTGGAAATCAGCTTCAGCATCACGCGGCTGAACGGCCTCAGCACGTTCTTGGCAGACTCCATGCCATGCTTGATGGCCGCTTCGCGCATCAGCATGATCAGTCCGCCCGGTGAATTCCCGAACGGGCAGCGCGCGGCACAGGTATAACACTGGGCGCAAGCCCAGATTTTTTCCTGCATGGCATCATAGATGCCCTCGAGATTCTCCGTCCACAACAACTGGACGATCTCGCGTGGACTGAAGTCGTAGTAATGTGCGGCGGGGCAAGTGGCTGTACAAATGCCGCAGTTAAGGCATCCATTGAGCTCATGGTCAAAGCGAATATCCGCCTGGATGTCCTGGAAAATTTCCTCCATCTTGTCCCGGTCGACAGCGGGGCTGTCCGAGACCGGGTCGCCGATGTATTCCTGTATTCTGCTTGAGTGCGCGTGCGCCATAATTCTCCTGTACCAGTGGGAATGTTACACCCACCCATTTTTCCAGGGAAGCCCTGATCCGGAAACCAGGGAATCCTAAACTAGTATGTCAAAACCTTGCAGTCTTCCTCCATTATCTCTTCGATCAGGTAAGCACCGCCAACAATTCCCTCGCACTCGGGTATCAGGTCGTCGGTGGTCATATCAAACAGGTCGAGGTTGGGGGAGCAGCAAAAAAACTTGACGCCTGCTTCATGTGCGTCCTGGATGAATTCCAGGACTGACTTGGGTGAACCTTCCTTGATGAACAGTTTTTCGGCAACGCCTTTTTTCATCAGGCGGCCGGAAGTAGCGGTGCAGATTACGTCCACTTCATACTCCATTGCCGCTGCAACGGTTGCCTGGAAAATCGGAGCACCCAGTTCCTCGCCGTTGCGGGGATCGGTGTTCGCCATGATGATGATGAGTTTTTCTGCCATTGTTTACGTCTTCCAAATTCGTGCTGCCGAATCAGCAGGGTCGCCATTGCAGGGCCGCTTTTTCGGAAGGGCAGCCCATGACTATCTTACAGCATGAATTAGTAATATTACGTTATTCTAATGTAAATAGCCAATATGATTCTAAAAATGACATCAATTGTCTGGCAGACATTAAGCTGACAGACATTACTCCGACTCTAGTGTAATCTGAATACGCCGCCTGCTCTGCATCAAATAAGTAATCTGAATGATCCCGGTCATGACAGGAACCAGTGCATCTTCGATTTCCCGCACCATAAGCCGGAATTTCTCCAGTTGGGGAATCGGGTTTTCCGGTCCTTCTTCAAATTCCATGATCAGATCTTCGGCCATGGCTGGCTTGAATCCGGGGTGGCCGCAAAACCCCAGGGCATTTTCTCCGACCTGGAAAACAGCCGGCCGGTCGTGTTCATCGACCCCCAGCACGGTCGCATGAGCGGGCAGCACCGGCCGGTCACGCATATAAGTAACCAGCGGGAAACGCTCGGGCATAAACCCGTTCAAAGCATCGTCCACCACCCGGGTGACATCTGATATTTCAAAGATCAACGGGGCCGGCACGGATCCACCACCCGCTGCAATAGCCAGTATCTGTGCTCCAAGCCCGATGCCAATCACGGGCTGGCCCTGGTCCAGGGCCGCACGGGTGAGCTTGATTTCAGCGTCCAGCGTGGGCACATCCCTGCCGCCTGCACTGCCCCAGGGACCGCCACCCAGCAACACCAGGCCATCGCAGGTGTCCCCGGGATGCGGGACGGCGCCGCGCTCCGTGAACGGGCGGAAATACCGGAAGCGAATGCGCCTGCCCTCCAGGTGATCTTCCATCAGGCCCAGGTAATCCGCCGAGGTATGTTGTACAACGTTGAGCAGGTTCATCATTCTTTCAGAGCGTTTTCGATTGAAGTAATAAAATCCTGGGGTGATACCGACAACATGTCAACCTGTGCCGCGTCAAAAAAATTCCCGATCGCCTGGCCCAGTTCATCCAGGTACACCCCTCGCAGGCTGGATTCCAAATCGTAAATAAGCCGCGGCGGCGTGACAAAAAAATCACCGGTTATAAGTGCGGCACGCACCCGGTTCTGGTTCGGGCCCTCGAGGCGCAGGTAGCTTGTGATGGTTCCCCCGGGACTGGTATGGCGCCCCACCAGGTCACCCCTCGCCGCCGGTGGTTCTTCAATTTCGTTAACGAATTCCTCGGTACCGATCTCCTCCCTGAACAATTGCTCAGCCAGTACCAGCTCGGGCTCACTTAGCTCACCGGGCACGATCTCCAGGCCAAAATGCTGTGTAAATGCCACGGCCAGTGCAGCCTGTATTTGATCCAGGCCGGGTGTTTCAGCACCCAGCAGCTCTCTTAGCGTAACCACGCGCTGTGCGGCCGAATCCAGTTCCCGTTTCGCCAGCTTGGCTTTGGGCACGCGCAGGGCAGAGACCATGAGCTGTGGATCCATGTCCACCAGCACCGTTCCCTGGAAAAACAGGGTGTCGCCGTCAAAAAAACCGCCGGTGCCGCTGATTTTTCGCCCCTCTACTTCAATATCGTTGCGCGGCCGGTAACTTGCCTTGACGCCCAGGCTGCTTATTCCATCCGCCGCCGCCTCGCAAATCTCACGTGCTACGTCCGCCAATGAATGGATGCCAAGCGTTGATCGTTTAATGGCCAGTTCCCAGCCCAGCTGACCGGGATCGAGGAAAATAGCGCCGCCACCGGTGATCCGCCGCACCACGCCGATGCCATTTTCCTGGCAATAGGCAAGGTTGATTTCCTGCCCCAGCGCCTGGTGCCGCCCGACCAGTGCAGTGGGTGGAAAGCGCAAAAAGCGCAGGGTGTCAGGTACCGCCCCTTCCTGGTGTAACTCAATAATGGCCTGCCCGATGGCAATGTTCCGGCGGCCTTCGATCACGCCGGAATCGATCACGCGAAGGGAATTAGCTGTCCGCATATTTAAATCCCTGAATAATCAGCCGGTTTGCTTACTCCGCAACACCGGAAAACACCGTCAAATTTACCGGCAGTTTACGCACACCCTCATCTCGAGGCGACCATACTCTACCAGATCATCCGTGAATACTGACCCGGGTTCCAGGCCGAACTGACCAGCCGGGGAAATATTTACCGGCATACATTGGACAGGATGTCCCGGTGCCGAGAAGCACACGGATGCTCAGGAATGGTCCATTAGCTATCGCATTGCCGACTTGTCAAAGACTTATCCGCCTTCGCTTGACATGCGTTAGCTGAATAGCAGCGTTTCGCTGCTAGTATTCCAGAACTTACCAGTGATCAGGAGGCAGGCCGCTCATGAAACAGAAATCAGTTCTGGTACAAACCATAAAATTCTTTGAAAATTCCCCGGGATTCGCGCTGGCGTCGACGCTCATGCTACTGGGGCTGAGTGCATCCCTTAACGCCGAGACATTTACCGATGAACCCTGGGGTCTCGACACTGCCGCCGGTCGTTGCGTGGTCTGTCATAGCCTGGAAAAAGGCGGGGAATTCCGCGTGGCGCCAAACCTGTGGGATATCGTAGGAGCGGAAAAAGCACGCGACCAGGCCTGGTATAACTATTCTCCCGCCCTGATCAAGATGGGCGGAACCTGGAGCCCGGAAGATCTCGACCGATTTCTCGCCGATGCCAGTGAATTCGCACCAGGCTCAACCAAGAGTATCCGGGTGATGGACCCCGAGGAAAGGGAAACCATTATTGAGTTTCTCGAGAGCCTTCAGGACTGAATCTGGCCAGGTCTGGCCCGCAGCGGATAGCCCAGCCTGCTCAACTCGTTCACGGCAGCCTCGACCAGGCTGTCGAGGCTGCTGCTGATCAATTCAGACAACTCCAGGCACATGTCCAATGATTGGGGAACCAGGCCGAGCACCGTCACATCCGCGGGCCGCTCACCGCTCAACTCCAGTGTGGCCAGAACGTCGGACAGCCCCAACTGGTGTGGCGAAATCCGCATACCAAAGTAGACCGGTACTTCGTCGCCCGCCAGCCTGATAAGGGTTCCGGGTGGATCGCCGGTCTGCATCGCGTCGAGCACCAGCAGATGCTGCCGCCCGCTGATCACATCCAGCAGACCCATACCGGTGGTTCCACCATCCAGCCGATCGACACCCTCTGGAAAGTCATATCGCTGCTCCAATATTTCGAGGGCCCGGATACCCAGGCCCTCGTCTTCCAGGAGGATATTCCCCATGCCCAGCACGAGTACCGGGCAAGGGGAGGAATTGGTATTCAAAGCGCCTTGACCCGCACGATCTCCTTTTTCCTCGGGTCGACCATGTGGATGGCGCAGGCCAGGCAGGGATCGAAGGAATGAATGGTGCGCAATACCTCGAGCGGCAATTCCGGATCGGCGATGGGGTTACCGATCAAAGAAGCTTCGTACGGCCCCAACTCGTCGTCTTCATCACGCGGCCCGGCGTTCCAGGTGGAAGGCACGACCGCCTGGTAGTTGGAAATCTTTCCATCCTGGATCACGACCCAGTGCGACAACACTCCGCGGGGCGCTTCGTGGATGCCGAACCCACGCTGCTCGCCTTTCGGGAAAGTCGGGCGGTTGAAAGTTTCATAGTCACCAGAGCCGATATTTTCCATCAACAGGCTCCACTGGTTTTGCAGGCTTTCGTAAATAACCGCACAGCGGATCGCGCGTGCTGCGTGGCGGCCGATTGTCGAATGAAGAGCGGTCAGTGGAATTTCACTGCCGGCCAAACTGCTGGCGGTGCTCATCACGAAATCAAGGTAACGCGTGGTAGGTTCGTGGCCCGCTGCGGCCATGCACAAGACGTTTGCCAGTGGCCCGACCTGTGCCCGTTTGCCATAAAAGGTCGGCGCCTTGACCCAGGAATACTTGCCGTCGTCCTGGAAATCCGTGTACTCCGGTACGGTTTCACCGTCGTAAGGATGTAATGCACCATTACCGCTTTCATACCAGGCATGCTTGCTGCTTTCCTGAACGCCGCCTTCAAAATACGAATCCTGGAAGCTGGTGATGGGCTTGAAGCTCGCCAGGTCGCCGTCTGCAATATAGCCACCGGGTAGTTCGAACTCTGTTCCCTTCGTGTCCAGCGGCATTTCAGGAACAGACAGGTAATTGGTTACACCGGCCCCGTAAGCAGTCCAGTCGGCATAAAAAGCACCGACTGCGGCCACGTCGACCAGGTATACCTGCTCTACGAATGCACCGAGTTTATCAATAAGGCTCTTGATGTAAGACAGGCGTTCTATCGTCAGTGTGGACTGTGAATCCAGGTTGATCGGGTTGGATACGCCACCCACTGCCAGGTTCTGAATGTGTGGTGTCTTGCTGCCCAGGATCGATACGATCTGGTTGGCTATTCTCTGGTACTCGAGTGCCTGCAGGTAATGGGTAGCGGCCAGCAAATTCACTTCCGGCGACAGTTTCATCGCCGGGTGGCCCCAGTAACCGTTGGCAAAAATACCGAGTTGGCCCGATTCGACCAGCTTCCTCAAGCGGGCTTGTACCGTAGTCAGATCCTGCACCGTATTGTGCGGCCAGTCCGACAAGGTGGCTGCCAACTTCGCGGTCGCCACCGGATCCGCCGACAAGGCGGAAACGATATCTACCCAATCAAGCGCCGACAGGTGATAGAAATGCACGATGTGGTCATGCACGCTATGCGCGCCGACGATCATGTTGCGAATGTACTGCGCGTTGATCGGGATCTCGAGAGACAGGGCATTTTCCACTGCCCGTACAGAGACGATTGCGTGTACCGTCGTGCACACGCCACAGATCCGTTGGGTGAAGACCCAGGCATCGCGCGGATCCCTGCCCTGCAGGATCAGTTCAATACCACGCCACATCTGCCCCGAGGACCAGGCGTTGGTGACTTGGCCGTCGTTCACTTCGCAATCGATGCGCAAATGGCCTTCGATACGTGTGACTGGGTCTACTGTAATTCTTGTTGCCACGGAATGTCTCCCGACTCCAGATTAAATTTAGAACTAAGCCTGTCCCGCTGCAGTCCCCGATACCCCGGGGCCAGCCCCCGGCCGTATTGTCTTCTTACGTGGAGGCAAAATAGGAAAGACCTTCACGATGTAAATGAACCCAATGACTTCAAGCGCCAGCAGACCGATGGATACCAGTAACTCGATCACCGACGGGAAGTAAACGTAACCCGCTGAAGGGGTGAAACCAACGATCAGGGCATTGAACCGGAACACCGCGCCGGCCAGCACCAGGCAGGTTGCCGCCAGGAACAGCAGCCTTGCGTTGCCCCTCCACTTATTGTGAAAGATGATGATCAGCGGAATCAGGAACAGGGCGGTTTCTATCACGAACATGACACCCTGGGCCGTGTTTTCGTACACCGCTCCAAGCGCATCCCGGTAGATCAGATCAGCAAAACGGGTTGCCAGGAAGAATATCAACAGCCAGCGCAAGACCCGGGTCAACCTCCGGTACAGGTACAACTCCAATCTGCGTCCGAGGCCCATCACGGTGAGCGCTCCCTCGAAAATTACGATCGAGAAGCCCATGATCATTGCCGACAGCAGGAACAGGAAGCTGATCCACGGCGTCTGCCAAAGCGGTGAAATCTTGGTGCCGGCTGCGACGATAAGCGCTCCCAGGCCGGACTGGTGCATCGTGGGCAGCACGATGCCCAGCGAAATGATGATGAAAAGCACCTTGTTGTAAGTCTTGAGGTACTTCTGCATACCGAAACGTTCCAGCGCTGGCGGCACCATCTCGATCCACAGCACCAGCGTGTACAGGGCCATGCAGATCGCGATTTCGAACATCGCTGAATTGAGGTTGATGTTCCAGGGCAGCGCGATCTGGTAGAAATTCCACCAGCGCCCGATGTCCACGAATGCCGCCAGGTTCGCCAGCGTGTAAGCAAAAGTACTGGCAACAATGGCCGGGCGGATCAAGGTATGAAACTGACCCCGATTCATAACAAAGATGACAACCGACAGCACGTAACCTCCACAACCGATGGCGGCCGTGATGTGAATATCAAGCACCACCCACAAACCCCAGGGATAGCCATTGTTCAGGTTGGTTGCCTCTCCCAGGCCATAGATAAAACGAAACAACAGCAATACGACTGAGATCAGGACCAGCAACGAAAGGAACAGGAAAGGCTTGGTTAGAATCTTTCCACCCATTGGGGCTGTTTCAGGGAGTTTCATTCCTTGCTGTTCCTTTTCAGGTTGCGTCGGCTGATGAACATCAAGCCTCCGAGCAGGGCCAAAGGTGCGATAAATCCCTTGTAGACCGTGTGCTGGATGGTTTCTGAAATGGCGGCAAACGAGCGCTCCGGAATGTCCGGCAAGTCCAGGTTCCCAAAGGGAACGCCAGCCAGCACCATCACCTGGGTGCCGCCGCCCTGGGTCTCGCCGTAGACCCGGTCGATATAGTGCGGCACGACGGCCTCATGACGATTCGGGTCATCCAGGGTGTTGCGCGGAAAGGCATAGGTAGATCCCGGTTCCAGCGCCAGGCGGCGATGGGCCTCTTCCAGCATTTCTTCGTAGGTTCCGAACAGCGAGGCGCCCGTCGGGCAGTTCTCGACACAGGCAGGCAGGAGTCCTTCGGCCAACCGGTGATTGCAAAACTCGCATTTATTGATGCGCCCGAAAGCGTCGTCAAAGTCCCACTTGGGGATGTTGTAGGGGCAGGCCCAGACGCAGTAACGGCAGCCGATGCAGGCTTCCGGATGGTGCGTGACGATGCCGTTATCCGGGTCCTTGCGCATGGCCGTGGTCGGGCACACCGAGATGCAGCCCGGGTCCACGCAATGCATGCAATGGCGCTTGACGAAGGAAAAGCCGTCGATTTCCCGGTCCTTTACCTCGGCCGTCCCGTTCCGGTACACCTTGATGATGTTCAGGGTTTTGCCGGATGTATCGGCGGGCGTATCCCAGATCGGAGATTCGTCCGCACTTTCGACCGGCATGTCGTTGGCTTCCTTGCAACCCACCATGCAGGCCTTGCAGCCGATACACAGCGTAGCGTCGTACAACATGCCAATCGCGTTGGGGGGCACCTCCAGGTTGGGCCTGGCCTCTGCCGGAGCAGGCAAAGCCGCTACCGCGCTGCCGGTCACCGCCGCCTTGAGAAAGTCTCTTCGCTTGATACTCATCCGCTCATTCCTCGGCAGCGGCCTGCTCGTTCTTCTTGTTTTTCTTTTCCGGGATCAGTTCCACCTTGCCAAGCCGGCTCATCATGACCGCTGCGGCCCCCACTGCGGCACCAGCTGCAACCCCGACTACGCCGGCGGCCCCGGGCGTCATGCCTTGACCCTTGGGTTGATCCACCGCGGCAAAAGCCAGCGGTGGCGTGACCGACTCGACGTCGGCCAGCGCATGGATCGGCTTGGTGAACCCAACACCCTGCTCGGTGCAACCAAAACAAGGGTGCCCCGTGCCCACTGGCCAACTACCGGAGCCAACATCGCCAAACAGGATGGCGGGGCAATTGGCATAAGTCTCCGGTCCCTTACAGCCCAACTTGTACAGGCACCAGCCCTGGCGGTGCCCCTCGTCACCGAATTCCATCGCGAAACGTCCCGCGTCAAAATGCGGGCGGCGTTCGCAGTTTTCGTGGATCAGGCGGCCGTAGGCGAACTTCGGCCGGTTCTTGGAATCCAGCGCCGGCAGCGTTCCAAAAGTTACGAACTGGAGTACGGTGCTGAGGAAGTTGTACGGATTAGGCGGACAGCCCGGGATATTGATGATGGTCTTGTCCGGAAGGATTTCTGAAATACCAACCGCACCGGTGGGATTGACGCCGCTGGAAGGTATTCCACCCCAGGATGCACAGGAGCCGATGGCGACAATCGCCGCCGCACCCGCTGCGGCCTCCACCACGTGCTCCTGGATCGTACGGTTGGCGACCTTGCAGTAGATACCACCGTCCTTGGTGGGAATGGAGCCGTCCACTACCAGCAGGTAGCTTCCGTCCGCCAGGGTCTTAATGTCCACGTCAGCAGGTCCACTCAACGTAGTAGCCGGTTCCAGGACCAGAGTTGATGGAGCGCCTCCCAGGGGTACCACCACGATGCTGTTCGGGTCGTTCCCAATCTCCGTCTGGATACAGGTGCCCCTTACTGTGAAATCCAGGCCGTCCAGTCTCCCAAGACCCTTGAAGAGTGGCGGGGGTTGAGTGCCCTTCTTGAAATCCGCATCCCTGAGGGCCCAGATGCCGCCCTTGAAGGGATCCGGGACATTATCCATAACGGGCATCACCGTATTAATCCATACCTCTCCGGTGATGGGTGAGACCTCAACGCCATCCGGCCAACTCGGGTTGGGAATGAACTCCGGCGGGCTGGGAGCCTCCTTCCCCTCTGCTAAGGCATCGATACTCTCCGCAGGGACCCTCCACGTTCCGCCGCAATATTTAAATGCCGGTTTGTAGGTGTCGTGTCCAAAGCCGGTGTCCACGATATAGAGATTGCCCGCTTTATCAAAAGCGAGTGCGTTGACCAGCGCTACAGGGCCTCCCGAAAGCTTGGCAAAAACGGAT
>JAIVWI010000027.1:0-23132 GCA_048636595.1 Oceanospirillum sp.
GTTATAAAAATGAGGTATTCAAGAAAAACACTTACGTATTCTCAGCAATGATTGGCTCAACCTCACGTCCAGAAACAACAATGTTGAAAGTCGGGATAAAAAACAGGGATGTATCGTGAAAAGCAGGGGTAAATTTTTTGAACCTGACCTCATTTTTTTGCTATATTGAACGCATATGAACGCAGGAGACTCATAATGAGTACAACCATGACGCTTCGTCTCGATGATGAAACCAGTGAGCGCCTGTCCAATCTGGCGAGTGCGACCGATCGCTCAAAGGCATATCTGGCCATGCAGGCATTAAAGTTGTTTCTGGAAAACAATGAATGGCAGGTGCTGGAAATCAAACAGGCCGTAGCGGAAGCCGATGCATCCGGCCCGGATCAGTTTGTTGATAACGATACCGTCATGGCCTGGATGGAAACCTGGGGGACTGACCATGAGCGCAAGTCCCCATTGTGATGAAGGTAGTCTGGAAGACGGTGGCCTAAGAGGCTATAGCGGGGAAAAGGGATCAATTGCAAAAAAGCGCCGCCCGGTTGGGCGGCGCTTTGGTTTCCTGGTGCTGATCCTTCGTCAGCACCTCGTTTCAGTTTTTATTACATTCGTTTCGTAAAGCACAAACTCACGGTGCGTTATTGACGAAAGTCGGGCACTGGATGCCTGAGTCGAGCAGGTCTCTCGACAGGACTATGTCCAGATCCGAATATCCAGCGGCTACCATGGCATCGTTCGGCACTAATGAAACACTGCCACTGGAGCAGGTTGGGAAATCGAACGTTGCCTCACCCCAGTCTGTGCTGTTTACATCGGCTGTAGCGAAATCATCACCCCACATTGCTCCATCGGTCAAGAGCACATTCAGAGTGATCGCCGTGCCACTTGGCGCAGGTCCGTTACCAGCCAGCCAGACCTGGTTGCCCTCGCTGTCGTACGTGTAGAACGAGACGAACATTGTCAGCGCGCCGGTGGCGGGTGCTGCACCGAACTCCATGACGAAACCTTCACCGGCACGGTCAGCATTCCACCAGGTCCCGGTCAGGCCTGCATTGAGTCCGATGTCTTCCAGGCTCTTTTCGTCTGCATGGAAGTCTACTGCGAACTTGGCCAGTTCGGTAAGCTCTGCTGTTAAGTGGCAGCGCTGGCAGGCGAAGTCCATCGTCACCGCGGCTTTTCCGTTATCGTCCAGCACAACAAGGCTACCGTCTTCGGTGAACATATTGCCGGCCGGGTCGGTGTCGATGTAGAAAATATGAGTCTGCAGATCACCCTTGTGCAGTCCCAGTGGCACTGCGGATTTGGTCGCGAAGGGCATATGGCAATCGTCGCATTCCACACCGTAGTCCGCCATGGTCGTCGCCGCATAGGAATCCGCGATCCCGCTGTGGCAAACCGAGCATTCTCTCACAATGGAGAACTCGGCCCGTTTGTGTGGATTGTGGCAAGTGACGCATTTCATGGTGGCATGTGGCCCGGCCAGGTGCTCGTTGTACTGCTCGTGGTGCTTGATGAAACCACCGCTGGCGGGAATTTGATTCACCTCGCTGCCTGGCGGATAGCTGCGGTAATGGCAGGCTCCGCAGGCATCAGCAGAATCATCGATTTCCATGGTCATCCCGTTGCCGTGGCACTGCTCACAGTGAACACCACCGGCATCAAATGTGCCCCACATGCCGGGTAATCCGTCCTGGTTGCCGGACAGGTCTTCGGGATTTTCGTTGGTCACCCAGTTAGTGGTATGACAGATTCCGCAATCGTAGGGTTTTTTCTCCTCACCGGGATGATAGTCGTTCCAATAGCCCGCCAGCATGTTCCACTGGTTGACACCCGGTACCTCGTTACCGTCTTCATCAAAAGTGGTTGTAATGATATAACCTTCGGTATCTATATAACGTGATTTCCACTTGTAACCACCGATCACATAGGAAACATCGTCCCAGGTGATCCCTATGGGCAGTGGTATGGGCCGGTTCCGGGCCTCTTCACTCTTCATCAGTTTGTAGGGGTGGCCGGAAGACTTCCACTCGCTGTAATTGGCTGGGTGGCAATCCAGGCAAAATTCAGATCCTTCGAATTCCTGGGCAACTACAATGCCAGGCAAGGCGAAAACTGTAATACCCACGACAATGGCAGCGAGGCTGACCATGCTACGGATTTTGTTCATTTTGAATCGATTTTTGATCATTACAGTCTCCTCTTAAAATTACGTTCAGATTGGTCCATATGAATAATCCGCCTATATGCGTGTGATCCGGATGATCTGGATCAACACTTCAATGGACGACCGGGAACTTTTGTTTTTTATTGAGCCTTAAGCAAGTTCGGCTCGCCGGAAGCGCCTCGAAATGACCTGTGTGGTAATTGCTGATGGAAACCGTTGCACGGCATGCAGAACACTGGTAATAGTGTCCGTTCCCGATAGCTCGACAGGGCCTGTAGAAAGGCCCTTTAATGTGACAAGAGGAGTCATAAAATGTTGATCAGAAAATTGATGTTTGCAGTGATGTTTGTTTTGTTGGCGGCAGCCGGCGCTGTACAGGCTGGTGGAGATGTGGCCAAGGGCCAGGAATTGTCAATCGATTGTGACGACTGTCATGGCGAGGGTGGAAAGGGCGGTGACGATCCACCGTTAGCGGGCCTTGATGAAGCCAAGCACTTCAAAATGCTCAAGGATTACAAGTCCGGTGAGCTTACCGATGAAGACGAAGTCATGTTGATGTACACGGAAGAACTCAGCGAGCAGGACATGGCTGACCTGGCAGCTTATTACGCGACGCTGGCAGAATAACAGTACAAAAGGATTTCATGTAAAAGGCGCCCGGAGTAACCCGGGCGCCTGTGTTTGATCTACGCTGATTGATTTGCCGGTCAGGCCGCCACGGCAGGCTTCAGTTTCATTGCGCAGCGTAGTAGGTGGCAAGCGCCTCTATCGTTTCATCGCTGTAGCCTGAGCTCATCTTGTGCATCATGGAACTCTCGCGGCCATCACCCCGGTACTCTGTCATTGCCTTGATCAGGTAGCTCCGGCTTTGTCCGTTCAGCTTGGGGATCACCTTGGTTCTTTCACCCACTGAGGGACCGTGACAGCGATTACATTTGGCGACCAGGTCCCGCACTGTGCTGGCTTGCTCACCTGCGGCTTCCGCTTTTTGCACCGCGTAGAAAGCGGCAATGCTCTCAATATCCTCATCACTTCTGTCTGTGACCATGTCCTCATGCGTACGTTCGTGGCTGCGATAAGCCTTGATGGCCGTGACCAGGTAATACGGTTCCTGGCCTGCCAGGCTGGGCACCATCGGGTCATGGCTTATGCCTCGTGCTCCGTGGCAACTACCACAATTGGCGGAGAGTGGCTCACCGGCCACCGGGTCACCGAACGGCGGCGCCTCGCGGGCCATTGGCACCTGGGCAGCAAAGTACATTGCCATCTTTTCTACATCGATCTGCTCAAGCCCTTTAAGCATCTCCTCTTTTTCCGCGTGGCCGCGGTTACCTTTTTTGTAATCCAGCGTTGATGTAATCAGGTAAATGGGTTGCTGGCCGGCAAGGCCTGGAATCCCCTCGGTCGTGCTGTTGCCGCCCTCACCATGGCATGCCTCGCAAACCGCAGCGACGGCCGCACCTTCGCTGTACGATGCCGCGTCGGCCTGCCCCGCCTCTGTGCCGGTAATGGCCTCTAGCGGCGGTTGGCTGGCATAGTAGCCGGCAATATTGGCGATGTCCGCTTCGCTCATGCCTGAAGTCATATCCTGCAAGGCAGCATGATGCCGCCTGCCATCGCGGTAGGCGTGCATGGATTCGACCAGGTATTCAGCAGGCTGCGCCGCCAGGTTGGGGATTTCACTGGTGTCGCCCCGTCCATCCATTCCATGGCAACCGGAACAATCGGCCTCGGCAATGGCTCTGCCGGCGGCAATATCGATCACGACCTCTGTGGGTTCAGGCTCTTTGGCACAAGCCCCGAGGAGTGTGAGTGCTACTACGCCAAACAGAATATTTTTCATAGCTAAATCCCTAAGAATCCAAGTGCAACCAGCGTCAATAAAGTCAGGCCGGTAGCGATCAAAACAATACCCAGTACCTTCGATCCACGGGCCATTGGCGCCGACGGCGCCGCCACCAGGTACTTGTCGATTTCGCCGCTGGCGACCAGGCGGTCATATTCGCGCTTGTGCTCATGCATGTAAATCTCCAGCGGTACCCTGCCCGTGAACATGGTGTCGTCCCGCGGGAACTTGTCCGGCCGGAAGTGATTATTGAAGAAATGTACCGTGAACAGGAACACGATTGCCAGGATGGCTTCCTCGCCGTGCACGATGCTCGCAACGTTGAATATCCAGCCGGGGAGCATTGAAGCGGTTAACTCAGGTAACCACATCATCACGCCGCTGAGGCCAATAATGGTCATGCCCCAGAACGGCGCCCAGTAGTCAAATTTCTCCCAGTAGGTGAAGTGCTCGAATACCGGACGCGGGGCCAGGCCGAAGAACCACTGGAACATCGCTATGGCATCCTTCAGATCATCCCAGTTGGGAATCAGCGAATTGGGTCCAAACCACTGGAACGTTCTCCAGGTCCGGCCGATATGGATCGCGAAGTAGATCAGGTGAATGAAAAAGACACTCATAAATCCGATGGCGCCTATCCGGTGAATAATACCGGCTGATTTCGGGCCACCCAGCATTTCCATCACCACCGGCGCCCATGCACTGCCTGCAAACAGAACCGTGAGCCCGGTCAGGGCCAGCGTCATGATGGATAAGGCGCCGACCAGGTGAGCCAGCCGCCACCAACGCGTGAAGCGTCTGAAATGTGTTTGACCTTCCGGCAATTCTTCCGTCAGGATATGGGGCCGGTCTCTGCCGTGTTTCCGATCCTGGTACTCGCGGAAGAACCACAGGGCCGAGTGCAACCAGAAGAACGCAAAAGTGCCCAGCAGCAGGCCGATCATGCCCTTCGATGCAAGCCACATCTGGGGATACTTCTTAAATTCGTGAGTCGTACCATGCGGCTGGAATGTGATATAGCCTTCGGTCGCGTTCTCATGGCAAGTCTGGCAGGTTTCCAGCCGGTTATCGGTATGCACCATCGAGGTTTCGTCATCAACCCTCTTGATCCCGTGGGAGCCGTGACAGTCGTAACACTTGGCTGTTTCCCCATAGCCCAGCCGGGTGATTTTGCCATGATAGGTATCGGCGTAGGTTTCCAGGTTTTCGTGGTGGCAGTTGCCACAGTTCCTGGTGATGGTCAGCCTGCCTGAAACATCATGTGGTTTTTCGATGTTGTGCGTCGTGTGGCAGTCGCTGCAGACCGCTGCGTTGGCATTGCCGCTGCTGATTTCCATGCCATGCACCGACGTCATGTAGGTATCCCGGATATCGGAATGACACTGGCCACAGGTATCGGGAATTTCCAGGCGCCCATTGGCCCCGACGTGGCTGTCGATTGGCGCTATGTAATGGGCGTCGTGACAGTTATAACAGGTGGCGTTGGTCCTTGACTGGTCCTCGATACTGGGCCTGGCGTGAATCGAGCCCATGTAGCTCTCGATCTGCTCAACCACCACACCCAGGCGGGCATTATCGCCCTCTGTGCCGGTCTCCTGCGCCTCTTTCCACAGATCCTGGTGACACTGAACGCAACCCACCTTGCGGTCGATACCCTTCCTGTGGGGAGCCTTGATGATGTCCTTGTGGCAATTCACGCAATCGCGGTTGCCGTGCACACTCTGCTCAAACTTTTCCGCCATTACGTGAAGATCGCGGACTTCTCCCCTGTGTTTCTTTCTGGAAAAGCTTTCCTTGCCGTGGCATTTCAGGCAGCGCTCATTGCTCAGCTTGGGATTCGACGGTTCGGCAAACACCATTGTGCTGAGTGGCAACTGCAAAGCGAACAGCAGGAATACGGCGATGATCATTCGGACAGATGGCATGTTTACAGATAATGCATTCAGGGAGGTGACTGCTCCGGCAGACCGGCTCGACAGGGCCATTTCATTTCCTTTTTGTTTGTGCCAGCACAAGCCAGGTTCAGCCGACATTAATATATTGCATGGATATTATCCAGCATTTTCAACAAGGCCAAATATAGGACTGCTGCCCCCTCCCAAAGATGACCCAGATCAGAATTGACGCAAAATATTCAGTATTTTCTGAATGTTATGCCACGCTGCCAAAATCAGACAAGAACTCGAAACAAGCCTGCTGTATTAAAAAAATATACAGGCGAGGCATCAGCTTATCACTTTGAAAAACCTGGAAATTTTAAATTACCCACCATCCGGAGTACAAAATTAATATACTTCAGGGCCTTTTCTTGAAATCAAATCGTTGACCAGCCCACTCCATCACCACTCGTAAAGCTTTGAATTTTATAAGGTATTTTACCGCACTGTCGCCTGACGCCATTCTGGCACGTATGTTGCATCGTACTAAGTGAGACAACAAAGCGAGGTGGTCACATGAACGAGAAAGCCAACATCCTCATCGTAGATGATGAAGAGGTGGTACGCCGCAGCCATCTAAGGAGCCTGGCGAGCGCAGGTTGCAACGCACAGGCAGCCGAGGATGGCGATGAGGCGTTACGCGTCATGGAACAGAATCCCTTCGACGTCATTCTGCTTGACCTGCGCATGCCGGGCCTGGATGGCATGGATGTCCTCAAAACCATCAAGGAACGTTGGCCCGACAGCGAAGTGGTCGTGATCACGGGTTACCCGACGATCGAATCGGCCAAGGAATCGGTCAGGCTGGGGGCATTCAACTATCTCGCCAAGCCGGTGGGACCGGATGATGTCATCAAGGCGGCAAATGATGCATTTACACAAAAACGCTGGGCTTTGCGCAGCGACGGTGAATTTAAACGAGATCAGGAGGTAAATCATGAGCAATAAATTACAAGTACTGGTCATCGACGATGACGCGGTGGTCGGACGCAGTTTCGACCGGGTCCTCTCCGAGAAAGGTTATGAAGTAAGTACCGCTCTGAGTGGTGAGGAAGCACTGGATACCATCGAAAACACGAAGTTCGACGTCGTTTTCACCGATATCAAAATGCCGGGCATGGATGGCCTCGAAGTCGCTGAACGCATCAAGGCCAGGTGCCCCTGGACACCGGTAGTGGTGATCACGGGCTACGGTACGGAAGAAAACGAAGCCCGGGCCTCAGTGCTGGGCGTCAGTGGCTTTGTGCACAAACCGCTTACTCCGGAAATCATTGAAAGCGTAACGCTCAAAGCCCTCAACGATCCAAAAATGGTTGAGATGGCTGTGGAATCCGAAGCTGAAGCCGAGGTCCAGCCGGTGGACGACAACGACATACTGAGAAAAACAGGTATTTTCGCCAAAAACGTTGGCCTGTTCTTCGCGGCGCCGTTCATCGCCCTGGCCTACATCATCGCGCTGCCGTTTGTCGGCTTCTACATGTTCGCAAAACTGGGCTACCAGGCCTGGACGAAGAAACACCCGTCCGCGTGACGGGCGCAAGAGACCGACTCGACCGGGGCCTGTGACAAACAAGGGCCCCGGTTAAAGGTCAAGACGTCATACGAATGAGGAGATTTAACATGACGATCCAGAGCCTGATTGGCTTCACAACGAGTAATAAACGCGGAGCATTACCTGCTTCCGCTGCCTTGCTTGTATCTCTAGTAATACTTGGCGCAGTACTACTGGTTACGCCCGCCGCGGCGAACATAGCCAGCGAACCGGGGGTTAAGAGCCAAAGTGCGAAAAGTATTAAAAGCGACACCAAGTGCCTGAAATGCCACTCCCGAAATCGGGAAAAAAAGCTTGAGGACGGAGATGTCCTTTCTCTGCATGTCGAAAAAGCAGAATACGCCGACTCCGCGCACGGCAAAATTGGCTGCACCAGTTGCCATCGGGCGCTGGTCGGCAAAAAACATCCTTCCAGGGAGCCCATCGCCAGCCGGCGTGAACATTCCCTGGCGCTAAACCAGAGTTGCCGCAGTTGTCACGCCGAAAACTTCGAGCAATACGAGCACAGCATTCACGCCAGCCTGGTCGCTGAAGGCAATCAATCCGCACCCGTGTGTACGGATTGCCACAGCGCTCATGCGATTGAGTCGATGGCGGTTTACCAGCCGGTGACCGGCCTGCCCTGCAAAAACTGCCACGAAAATATTTTCGACGCTTACGCACAGAGTGTGCATGGCGGGGCCAGGGTCAAGGGAAACGTCATCCGGGAAAGCCATATCCAGGCGCCGATCTGCTCAGATTGTCACCAGGCACACGATATTACCGCCGTTGCAGCCAGTGGCTACCTGCAATCAACCTGCCTGGACTGCCATGAAGGCGCCACCATGGCGCATAAAGAGTGGCTGCCCAATGCCGGCCTGCACCTGGACGTAATTACCTGCGCAGTTTGCCATGCTCCGATGGCTGAACGCAGAGTCAACCTGGTACTTTATGACAATGTCGCCCGGCTTCCGGTTGGCCAGAATGAAAGCAATACCCTGTTCGAAGAACGATTGCGTGCGATTGATGAAGCGGGTGACGGCCTGGATCCGGTTGAACTCTGGAAGCTGGTACGGGCGAATGACCGGGATGGGCAGGCAACAGACGTCACCTTGCGTGGACGGATGGAAGTCATCACAGGCCCGGAAGCTCACCAGCTGTCGGTCAAAGCCTCGGCGGTCAGGAACTGCGATAGCTGCCATCAGAAAGGCTCCGATGCATTCGAGAATGTCACGGTATCGATCTCGCGCCCGGATGGCAGGAAGATACGTTTCGAAGCCGACAAGGAAATCCTGAGCTCCATGGTTTCGGTGGACACCATCGGCGAGTTCTACGTCCTTGGCGGAACCCGGATCAAGATACTGGACGTACTGCTGGTCTTAAGCCTGATCGGCGGTCTTGCCATTCCTGTGGGCCACATTGCCCTGGGCAGGATACTCAGAAATAAACCACAAAAAGGAGACCAGTAATGCAAACGATCCCTGCAGAACATTACCGGCATGACAAAACATCCCGGCACGACGAAACATACATCAACCCCTTACCGGTACGCATCTGGCACTGGGTAAATGCACTGGGATTCATATTGTTGATCCTGACCGGCTTTCAGATCAGGTACGTGGGCATACTCAACGTGATGTCCTTCGAAACGGCCGTCAAGACGCACAATTGGATCGGCTTCGCAGTCATCGCCAACTTCCTCATTTGGATTGTTTTCTATCTGTTCACAGACAAAATCAAGGTGTACCACCCCGAGCTCGATGCAAAGAAATTTTTCCTCAACTTTTTCCGGCAGGCGCAGTTTTACAGCTACGGAATTTTTAAAGGGGAAAAAAGCCCACATCATGTCCGGCCGCATGACAAGTTCAACCCGATGCAGAGTATGACCTACCAGATCCTGATGCTGATGGTCATACCCGTCCAGTTCTTCACGGGCATCCTGATGTGGGATGTGAAACGGTTTGAGGACGTGATTGAGGTGGTGGGAGGTCTTCGCATAGTGTCCACCATCCACATACTGGTATTCATCCTGTTCGTGTTCTTTATCCTGGTCCACGCCTACATGGGCGCGCTCGGACACAAACCTTCAACACATTACAAGGAAATGTTTACCGGTTACGAAGAGGATTAAGCACCAGACAGACAACGATTTGTAAGGGGCCAGCCTATATATGCATCTGTTCTACTGGCTGGCTAGAAGGCTCCGGGCTCCTCACCGGAGCCTTCATTTATTTCATCCGGCTCTGTACCGCGTATCCTGATATCGTACTTCTTCATCAGGGCCTGGAAATTACTCCGTTGCATCCCCGTTTCCTCGGCACTGCGGGTCACGTTCCAGCGATTTCTTTTCAATGCCCCCAGCACAAAGTGTTTTTCGACATTTTCCACTGATTTCTGCCGCGCAATCTTTTTGATTCGCTTGAGTTCCTCGCTGGTCCTTGGCACATCCAGGTCAATATGCGGCAGCATGTCGATCAGATTGATCAGGTGACCCTGGCGGATAACGTCATCACTGGTGAGGATCACGGCGCGGTGCACGACATTTTCCAACTCTCTCACGTTTCCCGGCCAGTCGTGATTCATCAGCAGATTCATCGCACCGGCGGAAAATTCCTTAACTGCATGATCCATTTCCTTGCTGAACGACTTGAGGAAATGAAAAGCCAGCGCCGGTATGTCGTCCCGGCGCTCACGCAGCGGTGGAATGACGATCGGGAAGATATTGATACGGTAATAAAGATCCTCGCGAAAGTTCCCATCGGCAACCATGGTTTCCAGATCTTTGTTGGTTGCGGTAATCAGCCGGATATTGACCGTCCGGCTTCGTTCATCCCCCACCGCCTTGAATTCCCGCTGTTCGATGAAACGCAGCAGTTTTGCCTGGGTGGACATGGAAATATTGCCGATTTCGTCCAGGAACAGCGTTCCACCATCGGCCGATTCGAACAAGCCTTTCTTGTTGGACACAGCACCGGTAAACGAGCCTTTTACGTGGCCGAACAGCTCGCTTTCGAGCAGATTCTCGCTCAGGGACGCACAGTCAACCGTCACGAAAGGCCTGTCCTTTCTAAGGCTGTTGTAGTGGATGGCCCGCGCGATCAGTTCCTTGCCGGTGCCGCTTTCACCCCGCAGCAGCACCGTGCTGTTGGTAGGCGCACAGCGCGCAACCAGCCGGTAGACAGCCTGCATCGGGGGGCTGGAGCCAATGATATTCTCGAAGCGGTAGCGGGCGCTGACTTCGTGTTTCAGATTGACGTTTTCCTGCAGCAATTGCCTGCGCTCGAATGCCCTCGCCACTACTATTTCAAGCTCCTCGGGGTCGAAAGGCTTGGGCAGGTAATCGAAAGCGCCCAGTTTCATGGCCTTGACGGCGGTATCGATTTGATTCAGGCCGGTGATCATGATCACGTCAATATCCGGGTGTGCTTCCTTGACCCTTTGCAAGACCTCAATGCCGTTCATTTTCGGCATCTTGATATCGAGGATGAGCATGTCGTAATCATCCTCCTGGATCATTGCAAGAGCTTCCAGGCCATTGCTCGCGGCATCGACCTGGAAATCTCCTCCAGCAAGAATACGCTTGCAACTCCTGATGACAATCTCCTCATCGTCAACAATCAGTATCCGCCCTTTCATTGTTCGCTCCCGTCGTTACTGGTATCCGATCCCTCAATGGGAAGATAAATCCGGAATACCGTGCCTACCCCTAAAGTACTTTCAACTTCAATTTCACCACCGTGCGCCGCCACGGTCCCGTGACTGACAGATAAGCCCAGGCCCGTTCCTTTACCGACCCCTTTCGTAGTAAAAAAGGGATCGAAGATAAGCTGGAGATTCGCTTCCGCAATACCGCAGCCGGTATCAATCACGGAGATTTCAACCATTGGCACGACCTCACCACCGGGTTCAGATTTTTTGTACTCATCGTCCACCCTGGTCCGGATGGTGATGCTGCCCTCACCCTCGATGGCGTGCTGCGCATTAACCAGGACGTTCATGATGACCTGCTTGATCAGGTCCTCGTCGATCCACACCGCCGGCAAGTTCTCATCGAGTTCCATGATGATTTCAATATTGTCGACATGCGCCGGCTGTTCGATCAGGTGGGCCGTGTCTTCGATCAACTGGTTGAGGTCGGAGAAATTCTTTTCCGGTGTTTTTTCCCGCGCAAAGTCCAGCAGTCTCCGGATGATGGCTGCACAGCGCTTGGTCTCGTGAATCACCAGGTCAAGGTCTTCGGCCTCGGGACTGCCTTCCGGCATCTGTTTCCGGACGAGATGGGAAAAGGTAAGTACGCCCGTCAGGGGATTGTTGAGCTCGTGTGCAATACCGGCAGTGAGCAGCCCTACCGAAGCCAGTTTCTCACTTCGTACGGTCTCGGCCTGGGCAATGTGGAGTTCGCGCATGGCTTCCTCCACTTTCTCCTCCAGGGTCCGTCCCCAATCCTCTAACTCCACACGTGATTTGCGTAATGCCGCGGTCATGCTGTTGAAAGAAGCCGCCAACTGGCCGAATTCATCTTTGCTGCGAATGGGAATCGGTTTCTCGAGATCACCTGTAGCCAGTCTTTGAGCACCCTCCTCCAGGTCACGCAAAGGCAGGTAGACCATGCGATTCACCAGGAAACTCACGAGGAATGCCGCCAAAATGACAAATCCCAGCGACAATCCTACGATCGTGATGGTGTTGGAGCGCATGGTCTGATCGATTTTGTTCAGCGGGTAAATAATATCAAGCACACCAAGCACGGATTGGTCCTCCGCGTGTATGTGACAGCCACCGTTGGAACAGGAGGGCTCGTTTCGAATCACCGCCGTGCTGCCGAGCATCCGCCTGCCATCCTGGTCGGTAAAAAATCTCGGCCTTCCGATCAGGGGACTTTCCGCCAGGGACTTTTCGTCCAGGTGACAGGCCAGGCATGATTCAGCTTCCTGGTCTACTTGCGAGCCAATTTCCTTTGCCTGTGAGGAATGAATGATGGTGCCATTCTTGCTTAGAATCCTGACTTTTTCGATGTCCTGCTGGGCGCCCACATCCTGGATGATTTTACTGACATGAGAAGGCTTGTTCTGCAGCATGGCCAGGCGGGTGCTCTTGATAACCACATCGGCCAACTGGCCAGTGTGGCTTACGGCTTGCCGCAGCAGTTCATCCCGGTTGTGTTTGACAACCAAAAGGGTAAACAGAAACACAGCGACCGTCAGCGCGATCACGATGTAAAACCCGACTTTGAATTTCAGGCTGGCTCTTATCATGGCGCCCCTTCCTCACCATTGGCCGAGCCCGGTACCAGGGACTGCGCCGTTTTCCAGGCATTGACCACGCAGTCATTCAGGCTGACCCCCCTGAACGCGTTTCCTGTCAGTACCAGGCCGGGATGTTTCTCAAGCACCCGGTCGATGGCTTCCAGTCTCGCAGCATGTCCCACAACGTACTGGGGGATCGCTTTTTCATGGCGGAAAATCCTGGCGAATTCAGGCTCGGCCACAAGGCCGGTGATGTCTTTCAGATCCGCCCTGACCCGGTCCAGGAGCTGTTCATCGGGTAGTTCCGCAAACTGGGGCGTGCGGGCGCCGCCTACCATGGTGCGAAACAGGGCATGACCTTCGGGCGCCCGCCCCGGAAACACATTGGAATCTACGATGGTGCCGAGAATGGACCGCTGCTCCCCGGAGGGCACAAGAAAACCGAAGCCATCCAGGTACGGGGCAATGCGGTCTTCACGGTAGCCCAGGCACACCACGGAAAGGGCCGGGTACCCGATCCCACCGAGCAGGCCGGCCAGTTCCGGCTCGTACTCTTTCAATATGCCTGCCTGGGCAAAAGCGGGGACAGCCAGGATGAGTACGTCGGTTTCTTCATCCGTACCGTCCGCCATGTGCAGCGTGTACAGCTTGTTATTGCGGGAAATGCCTGCGACCGGCGAGGCGGTGCGTATCCTGGGTCCGAGCATAACCGCCATTGTGTCGGTCAGGGCGCTCATGCCCTGGCTGAAGGAAGTCAGCCTGCCCCCGGGACCGGGGCCCGGTGTGTTCTTACCCTCTTTGCGCGCCTTCATCTGCAGCTTGATCAGTCCACGGATCAGGCTGCCATATTCGGCTTCTACCTCGCATATGCGGGGAAAACAGCTTTTCACACTCATTTTCGAGGCATCACCGGCGAATACACCCGAAGCCATGGGGTCGATCAGCCGCTCAAAAGCTTCACGGCCGAGACGCCGGGTGCCGAATTCGGCCAGCGTTTCATCGGGATTGTCGGTACCGCCTGCAAAGATTTCATACATTACCCGCAGCCGTCCGGGCACACTCAACAAACGGGAAAACAGGAACTCAGGCGGCTTCTCCGGCAGCTTGTGCAACTCGCCGTGACTGAACACATAACGCTTTTCCGCAGCCGGGTCGGCTGAAACCGGGGTTACGCCGACTTCTTCACACAGTTCCAGAGTCCTTGGGATTTTGTTGAGGAAACCATTGACACCACCCTCGCACAGGTAGCCCTCCGGGCTGATTTCAGTCCAGACTTTGCCGCCGACACGCTCATCAGCTTCATAAATTATGATGTCCGCATCCGGCTTCCTGGCCAAAACCGCTTGTGCGGTGGCCAGCCCTGAAATTCCGGCTCCGACTATGCTTATCTTCAAGAAACTCTTCCGCTACGAATAAACCAGCCCGTATGGCTAAAATCCATAATCATGCAGAATTTAACCTTTTCTCCGCGCCGTGTGCTTCAATACTCTCAATTAGTTGATGTGCGTCATTCGGCAAATAACAGCGACAGCGTAGTTTTATATCAAATTCAGGAGGAGCTCATGAAAATTTTCTACAGGACTGCCGGCAAGTTGATCACCGTTTGCCTGTTAGCGCTGGTGATAACGGGCTGTGGCGGTGAAAAAGCGGTCAGCTTTTCCCAGGATGTGAGACCGGTTCTTGAGCAGAATTGCCTTGAGTGCCACAAGGCGGGTGGAAGCGGTCTGGAAGCCAGCGGTTTCAACATGGAAACCTATGATGGTTTGATGAAAGGTACAAACTTTGGACCGATGATCATCGCCGGTGACGCCGAAGGCAGCAATATGCTCGTCCTGATGGAGGGCCGGGCTGATCCTTCCATTAGCATGCCGCACGGCCAGCAGGATCCGATTTCCCAACGGGATATTCAAACCATCAGGTTATGGATCGAGCAGGGAGCGAAAAATAACTAGCGCCTGTCAACAAATGGCAAAGGTCCCCGTGGGCGTTAAAAAAGTGTGGGATACCTGTATCATTCCCAGGCAATGAGTCAGAACAATTGTTCCGGTACGGAATACACAACAGAGTGAGCAGGGCCATGATAAAGAACCCGGATTACCCCATGCGAATAAAAACGTGGCGAATGAAAGGAACAGCCACCTTTCTGGCCTTGGTTTTCTGCCTGGCTTTTACCGGCCCGGCGCTGGCCGCCGGTGATGAAGAAACCGCGACAGGCGAATATTCCAAGGGCGTTAAAAGATGCATGACCTGTCACAAGGAAGGCAAGGACTTGCCGGCGCACGAGATCTTCATGACCCCGATGGGGATCAGCGGAGACCCCGCTGCTCCTTTCGCTGAAGGAAACCACGATTGCGAAGCCTGCCACGGCCCCAGCAAATCCCATCTCAAGCGGGCCAAAGACGGCTCACGCCCATCGCCTGCGATCACATTTGACGAAAATACCCCGGTGGAAGAACAAAATGGAGCCTGCCTTGGCTGTCACGAAGGCGGTTCGAGGTTTCACTGGCCCGGCAGCGTGCACGATATCGAAGCTATCGCCTGCGTGGATTGCCATGATCTGCACAGGGAAAATGACCCTGTGCTGAGCCTGGAAACCCAACCGGCCGTTTGCTACAACTGCCACAAAGAACAGCGCGCACAATTCCTGCGCCAGTCCCGGCATCCGGTCCAGGGCGCCACTTCGTCGATGTCACATACCGGCCTGCTGGCCTGCACCGACTGTCACCAGCCGCATGGCTCGACCGGACCGGGCGCACTGAAGCGCAATACGGTCAATGAACAGTGTTATGACTGCCATGCAGAGAAACGCGGGCCTTTCCTGTGGGAGCACGCCCCGGTTCAGGAGGACTGCACCAACTGCCATACACCTCACGGATCAAACTACCAAAACCTGCTAACCGGCAGACCGCCCTTCCTGTGCCAGCAGTGCCATGTTGCCAGGCTTCACTCCAGCGACATTTACAGCGGCACCGGTATACCACCCGAGGGCGCGGACCCGCGTTTGCTCGGTAAACAATGCCTCAATTGTCACGTGCAGGTTCATGGATCCAATCACCCTGGCGGAATAGGGTTAACACGATGAAAACCAAATATCACTTTGTGCTGGGTTTCACGGTTCTTGCGCTGCTTGCCCTGCCGGTCACTGCATGGGCGCAGGATGAGGACAAGAAAACAGACGACAAGAAAAAGGAACAGGCGAGCGAAGAACCGGTTGTAAAGAAAGAGATTACCATCGGCGCTTATTACCTGACTGACGATTCCTATCGTTATGGCAAGTACAGCGGGCTACGCGACGACGGCGTATACGCCTTGTTCGATTTCAAGCTGGAAAAACGCCCCGACCCGAAAAGCGATGACACCACCCGCTGGCGTTTCCAGGGCTGGAGACTGGGGCTGGACTCCCGGCGAATCGAGTTCGACTACCGTCAGCAAGGTACCCAACGCTTCAAAGTGGATTACCGTGAAATCCCCAATAACCGTTTCAGTGACGGCTTGACACCCTATCGCGAACAAGACTCTGGTACCTGGAATTTACCCGCCGGGTGGGAAGTCGATCCGCGCAGAAGCAACACCAGGGGCTTTCTGACCCTGCAGGAAAGTCTCGTTAACCTGAAGGTCGACACAAAAAGGCGCAGGCTGGACCTGGCTTATGACCGCAAGCTGAGCTCCACCTGGAAACTCGAAATTGATTTCAGGCACGAGACCAGGAAGGGTGAACGGACCCTCGGCAGTATCTTCGGTTACAGTTCCGCCAACCCCCGTGGAGTGATCCTGCCGGCGCCTGTCGACCAGACCACCGACATAGTGGAAGCCATGTTCGCCTACGGAACCTCCCGGCTGCAATTCGGTTTCGGGATTTATGCCTCCTTCTTCAATAACCATGACGATACGCTGACCTTCCAGAATCCTTACAGCCACCTGACTTCATGGGACGACAGCGTCGCCTTTCCCGGCTCAATAGGACGCACCGCACTGGAGCCGGACAACAGTTACATCCAGTTCAAAGCCTACGGCGCTATGAACTTCAGTTCGACCACCCGCCTGTCGGCCGCTTTCAGCTATGGCAAGATGAAGCAGGACGACGACCTGTTGCCCTACACGATCAACCCGGACCTGGTCGTTCACACCCCGGTTCCCCTGTCGTCCCTGGATGCGAAAATCAATACGATGATGTTCAATGTGAGGCTGACCAGCCAACTGGCCCGGCGCCTGGGACTGGCGGTGAATTATCACTACGACGACCGGGACAACAAAACGCCGCGCGAAGTCTACCCCTACATCGGAGGCGATTCACAGGACCAGCGCAACTTCGAATTGGGACGGATCAATCTGCCTTACAGCTTCACCAGGCAAAAAGCGGATGCAATCCTGACCTACCGCCTGCCAAAGTCCGCCAGGATAAAGGCAGGTGTTGAATACCTGGATTACGATCGCGATTACCAGGAAGTGAAAGACTCGAATGAGCTCGCATGGCTGGCCGGTATTACGTTCCGGGGCTGGAGCCAGGCTTCCCTGAAGTTTGACTTCCGCAGTTCCGATCGCGATGTTTCCGAGTACATCGGAAACGTGCCGCTGATCGATTCCTATCTTCCCGGAGTAATCAGCGAAGATGAATGGGAAAACCACCCGCTGCTGCGTAAATACTTTCTGACGGATCGCAAGCGGGCCGAGTACCGGGTCCGTGCAGACTTTTTCCCCAGCAGCCACTACAACTTCGGCTTCGCCAGCAGCTATCTCAAAGATGACTATGACGCGGGCTATTTCGGCCTGAATGAGGCCAAAATCAAGTCCTGGACTGTCGACGCCGGCTGGTACCCGCAGGAGCATATTGCTTTGACCGGCTTCTACACCCACGAGAGTTACGACGCTTCCCAGTCCAGCCGGTTCCTCCACAATTCCAACTCCACCGGAGAGGCGAGAAACAACTGGTTCGCCGATACCGAGGACCGTGTGGATACCTACAACATCGCCCTGACTTTCACGGAAGTCGGCGCCGACCGGGGTTGGGAAGGAGTCGGGTTCGGAATGGACTACACCTATTCCGACACGGTGAGCGCGATCGACGTGGCCTCCGTATCCAGGGCCACAGCCCCTCTGCCCGACCTGCAAAGCAAGATGCAGACTTTCAGTATCTGGGGCAGCTTCGAGGTGGGTGACCGTTCCAGCATCCGGCTGACGGCTGAAAGCGCCAAACTCAAATCGAAGGACTGGGCGCTTGACAACGTGGATACCGACACACTGTCCTGGGTATTGTTGCTGGGCCAAAACGCAGCCAATTATGATTTGTGGATGATCTCAGCTTCCTGGTCGTACCAGTTCTGAGAAAAAGCCTGCATCGAAAGGGGGTCAGAGCACCATTTCCTGCGGTTAATGGTGCTCTGACCCTTTAGCCTGACATGCATCATTCATTTCCCGCCGGGATAACACTAAATTACACCATTGGCAGGAATTAATTACGCAGAAGAAAAATGGAAACTATTCAAACTGATATCGTCATTGTCGGAGCCGGTGGCGGCGGCCTTCGCGCCGCCATCGCCATTGCTGAAACAAATCCCGAACTGAGCATTGCGCTGATCTCCAAGGTCTACCCCATGCGCAGCCATACCTGTGCCGCCGAGGGCGGCGCGGCCGGGGTCAAGGGGGCCGATGATTCACTGGAACTGCATTTCGACGACACGGTCAGCGGCGGCGACTGGTTATGCGACCAGAACGTGGTCGAGTATTTTATCGAACAGGCCCCGCGTGAACTGATTCAGCTGGAGCACTGGGGCTGTCCCTGGAGCCGCGAGGACGATGGTTCGGTAGCGGTACGTGCGTTTGGCGGCATGAAGAAAAAGCGCACCTGGTATGCCGCCGACAAGAGCGGTTTTCATATCCTGCATACCCTGTTTCAGACCTCCCTGCAGTTCCCGTCCATCAAGCGCTTTGATGAATACTTTGCCCTCGAACTGTTGCATGAAGACGGCAAGTGCCGCGGTGTGGTTGCCATGGAGATGCGCAGCGGACGCTTCTTCCAGTTCGCCTCACCTGTAGTTGTCATGGCCACCGGCGGTAGTGGCCAGATTTTCCCGTTCACCACCAATGGCGCAATCAAAACCGGTGACGGCATGGCCATGGCTTATCGCGCCGGCGTACCCCTGAAAGACATGGAACTCGTTCAGTACCACCCGACCGGTTTACCCGGCACGGGAATCCTTTTAACGGAGGGCTGCCGCGGTGAAGGCGGCATCCTGGTCAACAAGGACGGCTATCGATACCTGCAGGACTATGGCATGGGTCCGGAAACACCGATCGGCGAGACGGTGCTGAAAACGATGGAACTCGGGCCGCGTGACCGGCTTAGCCAGGCCTTCTGGCACGAACAGAAGAAAGGCAATACCGTGGAAACCCGCTGGGGCGACTGCGTCATGCTCGACATGCGGCACCTGGGCGAGAAAAAAATCAACGAACGGCTGCCGCTGGTGCGCGAACTGGCCTCTTCCTACGTCGGCCATGATCCGGTGACGGACCTGGTCCCGGTGCGCCCTGTCATACACTTCATGATGGGTGGCATCGATTGCAACATCAACGGCGAAACCCGGATGCCAGGCCTGTTCGCCCTGGGCGAGACTGCCTGCACCGGCCTCCACGGCGCCAACCGGCTGGGCTCCAATTCCCTGACCGACCTGCTGGTCTCCGGTAAACGGACCGCCCAGTATGCTTGCGATTTCGCCATCGCGGCGCGTGGGAACGGAATGGCAGGCGTCGAAGATCTGGCCATGACAGCCCAGGCGGAAAGCATCGTGACCGGAGTGCGTGAGCTGCTACTGCAAAGCGGTGGAGACGAGTCCATTTCAGGCATCCGGAGGGAAATGAAAAACGCGCTGGAAGAAGGCGCCGGCATTTACCGCGATGAAGAAGGCGCCGCCACCGCTTGCGAGAAAATCGCAGAGCTCCGTCAGCGCTACAGCGGCATCGAAGTGCATGACAAGAGCAATGTATTCAACACCGACCTCCAGCAGGCGCTCGAGCTACGCAACATGCTGGATGCTGCCGAGACGGTTGCTGAAGGATCCCTGCAACGCCGTGAATCACGAGGTGCGCATCAGCGCCTGGACTATCCCGAACGCGATGACGTCAATTTCCTGAAGCATTCACTGTTTTTCCGCCAGACGGACGGCCGTCCGCGGGTTGAGTGGATGGACGTGACCATTACGCGATCGCAGCCGGGCGTACGCGATTATTCGGGGGGCAAAAAGAAATGAGTATCCGCCAAATGGAACTGGAGGTCATGCGCTATGACCCCGAGAAGGACAAAGAGCCCTGGTTTCAGAATTACTCCGTACCCTGCGAAGATGACTGGGCCATCCTGGACGCGATCAACTATGTGAAAGACAACATCGACACCACGCTGAGTTACCGCTGGTCATGCCACATGATGGTCTGCGGAAGCTGCGGCATGATGGTGAACGGCGAGCCCAGCCTGACCTGCAAAACCTTCATCCGCAACCTGCCGGACAAGGTGCGCATCGAGCCGCTGGAAAACTTCCCCATCGAGCGCGACCTGGTGGTGGTGCTCGATGACGTGATGGAGAAACTGCAAAAGGTACAGCCTTACATCATCCGCAAAGACGCTCCGCCGGAAGGCAAGGAATTCACGCAGTCACGCGGCGCCCTGGCGAAATTCAAGCAGTACACCATGTGCATCAACTGCATGTGCTGCTATTCCGCCTGCCCCCAGTACGGTCTGAACAACGATTTTATCGGTCCCGCGGCGCTGGCGCTGGCGCATCGTTACAACCTCGACTCACGCGACCAGGGCAAATCCCAGCGGCTGAATATCCTGGCCGATCATGACGGTGTCTGGGATTGCTCCTTCGTGGGCGCCTGTTCGGAAGTCTGCCCCAAGCACGTCGATCCGGCCGCCGCCATCCAGCAGATGAAAATCGACGGCGCGATGGAATTCTGGAAACAAAAGTTGGGCTTCCCGGGAGGTGATTCATGAGCCGCCAGCCCTATATCCGGCCCTTTTCAAAAACCACATGGTACATGCGCAACGGGCGCTACAAGGTCTATATGCTGCGGGAAATGACCTGCCTGCTGGTGGGGTTTTACGCTTTTCTCACGATTTTCGCCCTGGCAGCGCTTGCCGCAGGCGCAGACCAGTGGAATAACTTTCTCGCCTCGCAGCAAAACACGGCGATGATCGCATTTCACGCTTTCGCCCTGCTCTACTTTCTTTTCTACCAGACTTTCGCCTGGTTCAAGCTGGCGCCTAAAGCCATGCCGCTTCAGCTGGGAGAGAAGATATTACCCGGCAGCATCATCGTGATCGGTCATTATGTGGCCTGGGCCGTGCTCAGCGCCTTCATTTTCTGGCTGGCAGGAGTGATCTAATGGCCATCGCAAAAAAATCTGTTGTCTGGGTGCTGTTCGCGGCCGGGGGAACCATATCGTCATTCTTATTTCCCGCCCTGATCACCCTGTTCCTGTTAATCGCCCTGGGTTTTACCCCGGCTGGCCTCCAATATGAACAATTTCACGCTTTTGCATCAAGTTTGCTTGGCAAAGCATGCCTGTTCATCGTACTCTTCCTCTCACTCTGGCATGCAGCACATCGCCTGCGGGTCGTGTTTCACGATTTCGGGGTGAGAAAAGACCGGCTGATTGCCAACGCCGTCTACCTGGTGGCCACTGTGGGCACCGTGATGACGGCTTTTTATTTGTACTTGATTAACTGAATTTGAGATACGGCTACCGGACCGCCCGACAATGAGCCGTCAACCAATTATTATGAATGATGACGCCAGCGCACGCGCAGAGAACTACCCGTACGAGGTAAGTGACGAGGTAGTTGATATCCCCGCTCAGAATGCGGGGAATGCTTCGCCCAATACCCTGACTGAAGTCTCCACCAAAGCCGGGCCACCTATCCCCGATTACCTGCAGGATACGTACTGGTGGGCCTATCTCCACCCGAACTCCTTCCGCTTCTTCGAGCACGAGTGGGTGGTCAACCTGATCCTGTGGGGCAATATGAACAAGCTCACACAGGCCGTGCTGGACGAAATGGATCTCCAGCCAAACAGCCGTTTGCTGCAGGTGGCCTGCGTCTACGGGAATTTCTCGAACCTGCTGGCCACGCACCTGGGGAAAACGAACTCCAGGCTCGACCTGGTGGACGTCGCGCCCATCCAGCTAAGCAACGTCGAGAAGAAGCTTAGCGGGCAGGACAATGTTTCCGTTCACCACCAGGATTCCAGTTCCCTCACATTCCCCGACGCCAGCTTTGACGAGACGGTCGTATTCTTCCTGCTGCATGAACAGCCTGCGGACGTACGCCGTAAAACCGTTGCCGAGGCCATCCGCGTGACCAAACCCGGCGGCAGGATCATCTTCGTCGACTACCACGGCCCGCGGAAATCCAACCCGATGCGCTACGTGATGAAGCCCATCCTGGCCACGCTGGAGCCTTTCGCCATGGACCTCTGGCGCGAAGAACTGCCCGCCTACATGCCGGAACACATCAAAGCAGAACAAATCCGTTCAGAATTCTACTTCGGCGGCCTCTACCAAAAAGTAGTAGTCACCCTGTAAGAGGTCGCTTGCGGCCGACCGGCTCTGAGATGGTCGCGCCCAAGGACGCTCTTACAGAAATAGCCAAAAAAAAGCCGCCCCGAGGGCGGCTTTTTCATGGATTTACCCAGTTCTTCGAACTACTTATTCTGCTCTTCAAGAATCTTCTGATTCTTTTGTTTCTGCCTCCAGGCAGCCCCCATGCTGTCTTTCAGGTTGGGAGGTAACTGGTCCATAGGAACAACAAGGTCACTATCCACCGGCCATTCTTCAAGCAAGTGCGGGTGATAACCTTCAGGATAATATAAAGATGGATCAATTTGTTGTTCTCTAACAAATGGCTCTTGTATCTCTTCACGAGTGGTTGGCGGGTGTGGCACAACCAACTGGCCATTGGTGAAATCAAATTGCGGCGCCCGGCTGTTGGGGAAATCAGGAAGAATGCCTTCTCTGACCCAAACCAAGTCTTTGGTCATGTTGACAACAATTCCAGCGGGGGCTCCAAAATGATACGGGCCTTTCCAGTGTTGCCGAACCTCAGCAACGGTCTCTTCATTGAGAAATGGATCGAAATTCATATGGGTGGTCATGAACATTCTTGGCTGGATCAGATTTGCGAGGTACCCGGAGGCATATGCCGGAGTATGATGCGTATCAACGGTGTAACGGGCCAAAAATGGAGGTACACCTTGTACACCCGAATTAATTTCCATCAGTTCTGGCTGTAATTCGGTGACATAGAGATCGACTCCGTCAGCATACTTGAGATCAAGCTCGCTCGGTCGACCATCTCCGGTCCAGACAAAGCTCATGCCGTGCCAATCGAGTCGATAACCCGACGCCCCGTCCTTGGCAT